>JBBFKT010000002.1:242129-242394 GCA_037482015.1 Thermodesulforhabdaceae bacterium | reverse complement strand
GATTGACCTTCTCCCAGGAACCCTCACGTTCGTAAGATTCATCACTTACTGCATCGAGTCGCTGTTTTCTCAGAGCAGAAGCAAAGTGACGGGCAAGGCTTTCGATTTCCTGGGAAACTCTAAAGATACGCTGTTTTCCTTTGAGAATTTCATCAATACGTTCTGCCAGAATCCTTAATTGATCTTTATCCAGATCGAGCCGTCCCAGGTTGAGCAATATTCTTTGTCTGGGACCATTGGGAGTCCGGTAGGACTCAACCAGCTG
>JBBFKT010000002.1:0-242119 GCA_037482015.1 Thermodesulforhabdaceae bacterium | reverse complement strand
GTTCGGTCTATTTTTCTGGCTTTTCTGATAAACATAGCGAAGCAATAATATCTCAATGCATTGGCTTTGTCAAGGACAACTAACCTCTCTTCTGACACTACATTAAGATTTCTACCCTGGCCAATCCATAATTTCAATAAGTTAGACTTCCCAAAAGAGGCAAAAATGCCATTTTCGCCACAAAAAGTGGCGAACTTGGGTTAGAGGTGTACATCATGGAGTAAGCTCAAAGCACCTTGGAAGATACCTCGCAGAGTTCTGCTATAAAACTAATCGTAGATTTTGGGAATCCCAACTTTTTAATCGATTGCTGCATGCTTGCATCAACACTACCACTATAACATTTGCGGAGCTAAGGGCATGATCGATAATGAATTATAAAAAATGTTTCCTTAAAATATATCATTTTAACAAATCTTTTTTGTAAGGGTGTTCGAAAATTATTTCTTATCGTGAACGTGTATTTGTACGTTTCAGGTGAACTGCTCCCCAAAAATGAGACACCAATTATGTAACATTTTGTAAGGAGGCGAAAGATATGAGACCTAATAAGTTTTCGGTTGACCAGATAATCAAGATCATCGCAGAGGCAGATCTTCCTGGCAATCCTGTATCTTCCGTTGCAAGAAAGTATGGAATTAGTCCCAACACCATATACCGATGGAGGCAGAAATACAAAGGCATGTCCGCTTCAGAAGCAAAACGCCTGAAAGTCCTTGAAGAGGAAAACTTAAGACTTAAAAGACTCCTTGCTGAGAAAGAGCTCGAAGTACAAGCTCTTACTGACATAATTAAAAAAAACATTTGAGCAAGGAAGACTTGAAAATACTTATGCATCAGGCTCATACACAATTTAAGATTCCTGTATCGGTTCTCTGTAAAAGGTTTGGCATCCCCAGAGCTTCCTTTTATAGACAACGTACGGAAAAGGATCGTGAATTGCTTGATAGGATAAAACACATAGCTTTTAAGCACCCATCCTGGGGTTACAGAATGATCTGGGCTGAATTCAGAAAACAAGGCGTAAATGTAAATCGCAAAAAGCTTTACAGGCTCTACATTTCTGCAAATCTTCAAAAACCTGTCAGCGTCTCTGTTAAAAAGCATTGTAAGCCCATAAAGCCTCTTGAGGCAACTAAGGCGGAGTTCCCAGGGCATGTATGGGCAGGAGATTTTTTGCACGATAGGATAGTCTCTGGAAGGGCATTCAGGATGTTTAATGTTCTGGATGTCTTCAGTCGCAGAGGTTTTGAACCCAGAGTAGAATACTCTCTGCCTGGCACAGCCATAGCAGAACATCTTGATAACCTCTGTAGAGTTTATGGTTCACCAAGGGTTTTCAGGCGTGATGACGGGCCTGAATTCAGATCTGAGGAATTTCAAAAAATCATCAAAAAATGGAGAATTCGAGAGGAGGTGACACCGCCAGGGCAACCTTTTAACAATGGGCATATTGAGAGTTACCAGGGGACTATGAGAGATGAATTGCTTGAACGGGAGGAGTTTGATACACTTGAGTCTGCTCAGCAGAAAATAGTAAATTGGGTAAAGAGCTATAACACAGAAAGGCCTCATTCCGCTCTTCGATATAGAACTCCCATGGAGGTATGGAATGAGTACTATCGTCTTTGACATAACAACTGTCCCAAAAAGGGGGCACATAGATGTAACTCTCTCATAACACATGTCTCATTTTTGGGGGCATATCACAGGTTGTTCCCACAATATGAGTAACCGCCCAGGGTTATCCCTTCAATATTGTTTTTAATTGTCTTTTTTCTTTGACGGTTTAAGTTCGCAAGTTACAATAAACAAAAAGTAAAATTGAGAGAGAGGAAAGAATAAATGGAAAGTAGAAAGAGAATATTTTTTGTGTTTTTTAAATGGTTAAATATCGTATCTTTTGCGGTTTTGTTTATATGTATTTTGCATTTAGAAAATTCAAATAACGTTGAGAATTTTGGGTTTGGATCTCGTCTTTTAGATGTTCTGATTTTTCTAGTTGCAATTGTTTGGTGGGAAGTCTCTGAAAAGTTTGCAAAAAAGGAGCGTATAATTTTTGAGCAAAAACCTATTAGTTTATTGGTCCCCAATTTTGTATCGGGCATGGTATTAGCTTTCTTAAGCTTTGTTTTTCTGGTTTTAATGGGAGTTGAGTTTTATCGCTCAATCTATATTTCCCTTATTTCAGGAGTAATTTTATTTGGATTATTGACGGCTTACGATTACACTTTAGGTTGGATACTCAATCGTTTTGTTACATCATGTCCAATGGTTAAAAGGATTTTAGTGGTAGGAACAGGAGCTAGGGCTATATCCTTTATAGATAAAATCAGAAAAAATCAGAGTGGATGTTATACAGTTCCTGTTGTGCTCGATGTAGAAAAAAGAGAAAGTTTTTGGGAAAAAAATTTTTCTGATATAACTTTCATTGCTGAAAGTAAATTGCTCGATATCCTTAGACATCAGGTGGTTGATGAAGTTTATGTTTTTCTTCCTGTTCGTTCATATTATGACCTGATAACCGAAGTCGTAAAAGAATGTATGATTCATGGCATTCCAGTTAAGGTGAGTCCTGTTATGGATGTTGAAAGTCTGACTTATAAATTAGATATTAAAACGATGTTGGAAGGCGATAAAGATGGAAGTGTATGGATAAAAACTGGATCTTCTGATCTTGAAGACCCATTTTATGTGATGTTAAAACGAATGTTCGATGTAATTGTAGCATGGTTGTTGGTTATAGTTCTTTCACCAGTTATGTTATGTGCCACTATAGCTGTAAAGTATAGTTCGCCCGGTCCTGTTATTTTCAAGCAAAAAAGGGTAGGCAAAGGAAAGAGAATATTCACTTTATATAAATTCAGAACAATGTATGAAGATGCAGAGGCTCGTTTGGCTGAGTTAGAGAGTAGTAATGAAACTAAGGGCGCTGCATTTAAAATGGTCAATGATCCTAGAATTACCCCAGTTGGTCGCTTCCTTCGTAAAACCAGCATTGATGAGCTTCCTCAATTGTTTAATGTAATAAAAGGTGAGATGAGTCTTGTAGGACCTAGACCACTTCCTTTAAGAGATTACGAAAGGTTTTACGATGATAGACATTGGCGACGTTTTACAGTTATACCGGGCATTACGGGACTCTGGCAGGTGAGCGGAAGAAGCAATATGAAATTTGATGATTGGATGGCTTTAGATCTTTTCTATATTGACAACTGGTCATTATGGCTTGACCTACTAATTCTTTGGAAAACCTTTGGAGTCGTGCTAAAGGGAAGTGGAGCTATGTAAATGTATCTGGATTTTTATGGATTAAATCGAAAGCCTTTTGAAAATATTCCTGATCCATCATTTTTTTACTATTCATACGACCATAAAGAAGCTCTCGCTGCAATACGTTATGGAGTTGAAGAAGACAAGGGGCTTATAGTTATTTCTGGTGAGGTGGGAACTGGTAAAACCACCCTTATCCAAACCTATCTTAAAACTGTTCCATCTTCGATTATTGCAATATATGTTGACTATCCTTTTGTATCAATGTCTCAACTTCTGAAATACTTAGCGGATAAGCTAGAGATAGCAGATCAAAAATTTCCATCTCCACAGCATCTTGTGGAGGCCGTTACTGAGCGTCTTTCAACTATTGCGGAAGAAGGCAAAAAGGTGGTGTTACTCTTTGATGAAGCACAACATCTTAGTTTAAAATCCCTCGAATTTATAAGACTTTTGTCAAATTTGCAGACTTCCGAAAAGAAACTTATCAATATTGTACTTGTGGGGCAAATTGAGCTTCTCAAAAAGATTGAGGCTCCGGAACTTCGTCAATTAAGACAAAGAATACTAATCCAGCGAGTTTTACGTCCTCTGAGTTTTGCGGAAACTATGAATTATATACAGCATCGTATGCTTGTTGCCGGAGCTTTTAGTAATCCCTTCACGAAAGAAGCTATGCGTTTTATTTTTCGCAAAAGTGGTGGAATTCCTCGATTGATTAACACCATATGCGATAACGCACTTTTGGGAGGTTATGTTGCCGGAGTTAGAGTTATAAAACCATCAATTGTAAAGCAAGCTATTAAGGAATCCCTGCCTTCCAAACCTTCGGGTTATTATGCTTCCAGAAAGGCTATCATTATTACAGGGAGCGTCGTTATAGGTGTTATCCTGTTTGTTGGGGTAAAAATGGGAGAACTTAATTTCTTGTGGACTGGTAGAGATGTTTCTATTTATAAAAATTCTTCCGGATATGAAGTAAATTCAGAGATTTTAGTGCCTTCTGTAACTAAAATTGATGATGCAATGTTTGGATTTTTCAAAAATATTGGACAAGATGTAGAAGATACGGACGAGAGAAATTATATTTTGGAACAAAGAACCAAAGACGAACAGGATAGTCATTATATTTTGCCGTCTGATCTTGAAGCTGTAACGAAGGAAATTGATGTTACTAGAGGAGTTAAACCTCAAGAAGCGTTACTAAAAATAATTGTTGAAGTTTACGGAAAGAGTAATGAAACATTACTGGACATTGTTCAAAGGTACAACCCATCTATTAAAAACATTAATTTTATTTATGCTGGTCAAAAAATCGTTTTTCCCAAACTGACGCCTGAGAGCTTGATTTTCAAAAGTGGAGATGGAAGATATTTTGTTCACTACTATTCTACTTCTCAGGCAGATAAAGCCACAAAAAAGCTAAAGGAAATTAGCTCCTTTAATTATCAAGCTTCCATAGTAGCTGTTGACTCCAGTGATAGAATTACCTATCGTGTTTACGTGGGACCGTTTGGGGATCTAAATTATGCTAAAGAAGCTCTCCTTTCTCTTCCTCACGACCACCTTCCAATAGGGTTTGAAAAAAGAATTGGGAACTAGGCAGGATGCAGTTAAAGTATTGAAAAGTAAATTACTGTTAAACCGTCAAAACATAGGAGTAATTATGAAGTGGTTGGTGTTTCTTTTGATGATATCCATAACTGGCTGTGCTGGAGCTATACATAATGGTGAGTCTCCAAAGACAGCGGCAATTCAGGAGAATTTTCAGGAGAACATAGAAATCGTCAAATCGGAAATAGCCAGAGAAGTACGTGAAGGTATAAATTTATACACTCTGGCGCCAGGTGACGTGCTCGAAATTATATACCATGCAACAGCAGAACGGGAAGTTGAAGACTACAGGCTCAGGGTGGATGATAAAATAGAAGTCGAAATAGCTTTCCATCCAGATATGAATCGAGTTCACGTCGTAAGACCAGATGGTAGAATAACCTTGCCCCTTAAGGGTGAAATTATGGCGGTTGGGAAAACCCCAGATGAGTTAGCGAAGGAGATTGCCACGGTCTATTCGGACGTTTTCAAAAAACCTGCGGTAACCGTGAGGGTTCAGGAATATGCGTCAAAAGTGTGGGAATTAAGAACGGCACTCCAGACCACCGAAAGAGGACAAGCCAAAAAGATTATTGTTGCTCCAGATGGCTATGTTTACCTACCTTAC
The DNA here is from genome assembly GCA_037482015.1 of Thermodesulforhabdaceae bacterium. NCBI lineage: Bacteria > Pseudomonadati > Thermodesulfobacteriota > Syntrophobacteria > Syntrophobacterales > Thermodesulforhabdaceae > Thermodesulforhabdaceae bacterium. The sequence continues at coordinate 236,625 of JBBFKT010000002.1, read as the reverse complement.
GTTGGTGGAGTTAAAGCGGCTGGTAAAACAGTCAGAGATTTGCAAGAAGACATTAATGAATCGTATAAAAAGAAGTTTGGTTCTATTACTGTTTCAGTGCTTTTAGATGAAGTTAAAGGAAACAAAGTTTTCGTTTTTGGCGAAGTAAATCGTCCCGGTATGTTTCCTCTTGGTTATCCTGTAACCGTGGTTCAAGTTCTATCAATGGCGGGAGGTCCTAGACGGACCGGAGATCTTTCTCAGGTTAAGGTTTTGTTTTGGGATGACAATCTTAAGTCTGTAGTTAGGACCGTAAATGTAAAACAAATTTCTGATAAAGGTAAGCTAGAAAAGGAGTTTATATTACCTAAAAACAGTGTTGTTTATGTGCCAAAAACAACAGCAGCAAAAATTGGTGAATTCGTTGAAGACTATATCAAAAACATATTTATGTTTAATGGAGTGAGTTTCGGGTTTTCTTATGAAGTAAAAGGCAGTGGAAACTAATTAAAAAAGGATAAAATTCTATGGAAATCGCATCGGAACGTAAATTAACGCTTAGGGAACTAGTCAATGTTCCGTTTAAGTTTAAGAAGTTTATCTTGGCAGTTGTAGGATTTTCTATGATTGTTGCTGTTGTTTATTGTATCCTAGCTCGTCCCGTATTTAATGCTGAAGCTAAATTTATTGTAAAGCTTGGAAAAGAAAGAGTTGCTCCTCTTTCTGTTCTTCCTCAAGCACCTTATAATGTTTTACTTCAAGAAACGTCCCAGATTGTCCACGATGAACTGGAAATTCTTAAAAGCCATGCGGTGATATATAAAATGCTTCCCAAGTTCAAGGAAAAGCTCGCTGAACAGACAAAAAAGCATGTAAGTTTTCGAGATGTGGTTATTAAATCTGTTTCGTTTCCATGGGAGGTGCTAAAGAATATTTTTCAGGCGGTGGGCATTTTAAAAAAAGAAACTGAGGATGAACAACTTTTCAAAAGAATAAGATCTGCTACTAAAGTGTCCTGGCAGGAAGATTCAAATGTCATAAGAATTGCTTTTAGATGGACTGATCCTGAGACGGCTGCTTATGGAGCAAGGTTATATGCTCAAGCTTACTTAGATCTGAGAAATTCTATAGCCAGATCCCCCCAATCTCTCGAATTCTATGAAGAACAGATCAAAGAACACGAAGACAAGCTTAAGAAAGCAGAAGATGAATTGCTAGCTTTTCAGCAACAGCACACAGTGGCGGAAACATCAAAACAAAAAGAAATTCTTCTTTCAGAGCAAGAAAGAATAATAGCCAGGATGCAGGATATTTCCTTAAGACTCTCGGAGGTTGAAGTAAAGAAAAATGAAGTTAAAAGGCTTCTAGCTTCCGGTAAGGATTGGATTGAAACCCCCCATATTGGTTCTCTTGGTGTTCAATTTACAGATCTTACCACTCTTGACAAAAAATACTTTGACTTGAGAAATCAGCTAGATGGAATGTTACAAATCTTTACTCCTAAGGCTCGTGAAGTGCAGCAGGTGGAAGAACAAATAAAAGAACTCAGGAAACATAAAGCCGAAAGTTTAATCAGACTCTTGAATGTTGAGGCAAATAATTTACGAGAACAATATAGTAAACTTCAAGAAGACCTGGAAGCAAACAAGGCAAAGCTGAACAATCTTGTTCAAACGGAACTTCATTATCAGCAATTGTTGCGAAATAAGAAACTTCTCGAAGAAAATTATTTGCTTTACAAGAAAAAAGCTGAAGAAATGAGAATAATGAAGGAAATGGACAAATGGAGTATAGCAAGTGTTGAATTGATTCACGACCCAATACCACCTATTGATCCTATTTGGCCAAGGAAAACCCTTATTCTAGTATTGACCTTGTTTGTTTCTTTTGTAATCGGGCTTGTAGCATCCTTTATTAAGGATGCTATGGGAACAACGTTTGAGAGAGGAAGCGATTTAGAGGAAATAGGAATTAGACATATTGCCACAATACCGGAAATAGAAATGCTGAGAAAGGTGTGAAACTATGGGTATATTTTCTGAAGCTATGGATAGATCATTAAGAGGAAAGTATTCAGAACCGTTACAGGATCCATTTGCTGGTATTGCCGATATTCAGCAACATCTTTTGGGGTCTTTTTTTGATGTTGTTGGTTCCGAAGAAAAATCCCCAAGGCTTGTTGGAATTATTTCCAGTCAACCAGGTGAAGGGGTATCAACCGTGAGCAGGATGTTAGCTTACGCCCTTTGTTATCACGGTGAGAGGCCCACTTTCATAATAGATGCTAATTTTCGGTCTCCTTCTCTTCATCTCATGGAAAATCTTAATCAATCTCCTGGTATTTGCGACATCTTAATGTCAACAAATTTAGATTTAGAAAATTTTATCCATGGTAGAGGAGATCTTCCGATACGTTTTATAACAACCGGACAATTGAGTCCAAATCCTTATCTTGTATATACCCATCCACAAATGGAAGTTTTTCTTGAGAAACTTAGAGCCATTTCCGACTACGCTATTTTCGATCTCCCTCCGGTGCACGCCTGCCCTGAGGTTTTGTTGTTAGCTAAAAAACTCGACGGAATAATTTTTGTTATAAAGGCTCACCATACACCGACCAAATCTGTAGCCGCCGCTTTGGATAGGCTAAAAAGAGGAAATGTCCGGATACTTGGAGGGATTTTGAACGGTAAAAAGTATTTTATACCTAAATGGCTATACGATCGGATATAATTATTATGACAGTTGCTAGATTGTCAATTTACCGTTTTATCTGGCCTGCCCTGCTAGGAATGTGTTCCGCTTTAATGGCTATTCTTTTTGCATATTCCCCTCTAAAATACACTATCGGTTTCTCACTGATTTTAGTTTTTGGATTGATTGTTGCGATTTTAAAAAGTCATCATAGAATGAATTTGCTGACTTTTCTTTTGATATTTACAATCCCTGTAAATTTGGACGTCAACTTCCTTGTGGAAAAACACGTTGGTGGTGCGGCAAGTATATCTATTTCTGTAACGTTATGTGTAGCACTGATATTATTTTTTATGACTATTCGGGAGAGAATATCATCAAATCGGTTATACGTTGGTCCCGAGGGTTCTGCTCTTATTATCTTCATCCTTTGTGGATTGTTAAGCCTTATTAATGCAATGTATCCTATGTTTACATTTCTTGAGATTGTAAGGCTTTTAATGCTCGGTTTTGTGATGTTGACTGTTCTTAATATATCCGACGGTAATCTGTTAAAAAAGATAGGAGTGTTTACGGCCGTTGCTGTTATCTTCCAATCGATTCTTGCTATGCTACAGTTTTTTTTAAAATCCTTTCCGCCTCCAGCTATGGATATTTTTGCACTCAAGACGATCAAGGAATTATTTCCCGGTCAAAAAGTTCATAGAGCCATGGGGACGCTTGGTCATCCTAACTTTCTCGGTTATTATCTAGAAATGACTCTTCCCTTAATTCTTGGAATATTTATTTCATCATGGAAGTCCAGTGTAAGGTTATTGTCTGGCGTTGCCTTTATTCTTGGGACTGTCGCTCTTATACTTAGCAAATCAAGAGGAGCCTGGGTTGCATATCCCTTTGCTATGGCTGGCACAGTCTTCCTGACCTACGGCAAATCTATTATACGAAAGAATGTTTTTGTTAAAATTCTCGGACTTGCCTTTCTTGGAATAGCTCTAATAGTATCTTTTTCTCCTTTCATCATAGAACGTTTCCTGGGCAAGGATTACCAGGCAATGGCAGTAAGAATGCCACTTAATAAGGCAGCACTTTCTATTATATCTCAATTCCCCGTTTTTGGAGTTGGGCTTAATAATTTTTCGGAGGTCTTTAAGACTTACGATGTTACAGGTCATGCAATGATTTTCAGAGGATACAAGCATGTCGTTCATAATATTTATTTACTCGTTGCTACAGAAACAGGAATTGTAGGGCTTATGGCTTTCTTGGGTATATTCGCCGTGCCGTTGTTTAGAGCGATTAAAGTTTTTAAATACTCAGGTGATGAAAAATCGCGAGGAATTGTAGCTGGTGCTATTATGGGAATCTGTGCTCATCTGATTCACGGTTTGATAGATCCTGGTTTTATAGTTAGTCCAACAGCATCATATCTAATGTTTTTCATGATTGGATTTGTCGGGGCATTTTCGAAAGCCGTGGTCAAATGACAATACATATGCATAAGCCAATACTAAGTGTTATTGTGGTAAGTTGGAATACCAGAGATATTACAGAGAAATGCCTCGAATCCCTCTTGTCACAGCCAACATCCGTCCCTTTTCAGGTATATTTAGTGGATAATGCTTCCTCAGATGGATCTCAAGAAATGGTAAGACAGCGTTTTCCTCAGGTTATTCTTATAGTTAACGAAGAGAATGTTGGATTTGCTCGAGCCAACAATCAGGTTCTCAGAATTATAGACACACCCTATGCACTATTGCTTAATTCGGACACTATCATTCCTGAAGAAGATATTTTTTCCCCGTGGATTTCATTTATGGAAAAGCATAAGGATGTTGGCATGAGCGGATGCCGATTGGTTTTCCCTGACTTTAGCCAACAAGTCGGAGATGCTGGTTATAGACCATCCCTTAGAAGTCTTATATGTCACAACCTTTTTCTATCCAGATTGTTTCCGAGTCTAGCAAAGGGACTATTTTTAACAAACTATCCTGAGCAAGCTGAACATATTGATGTGGACTGGGTAAGTGGCGCTGCCATGATGGTCAAAACAGATGCCGCCAGATCAGTGGGATTAATGGACGAGAATGTTTTTATGTTCGCCGAAGATATAGAATGGGGATGTCGGTTTAGGAATAATGGCTGGCGAGTCGTTTACCTGCCTCGTATTACTATAATCCATCTTCAGGGGGCAAGTAGCTCTAAGCAATTAAAACCCCACGAATTTTCATTACTCTGGCTTAAGAATATAAAAAAACTTTATGTTCATTTGAATCCATCCGTTCCGCCCTGGACTTTTAATTTAATTATGGTTTTGGGACTTTTACTTAGAGCTCAAATTTATGGATGGGGAGGATTGATTTTAAACTCAAAAGATATGATCTTAAAAGGAAAACGAATGATTCACTACGTAGCGGGTTTACTATCCTGAAAAAGGAAAAATCATGAAAATATTGTATTTACATGCAAATGCGGAATTATATGGAAGCGATCTTATTTTGCTCCAGCTTGTAACTTACCTGGATAAGACTCGTTATGAACCCATTGTTTTTCTTCCTGTCAATGGTCCCTTGATAGAGCGGCTTAGAGAGGCAGGTATAAGAACCATGATCATGCCTCTCGCTGTCCTGCGACGAGCACACTTTACCCCATCGGGTGTTATTAGATTTGTAACTGTTTTGATGAAATCTGTTTCGAATCTACGAAGATTTATTCTAAAAGAGCGCATAGCATTGGTTCATACTAATACCGGGGCTGTATGGGGTGGGGAATTGGCTGCGGCTATAACAGGTATTCCTCATGTGTCTTCAGTAATGGAGATCGTGGAAAAACCTAAAATAGTTTCTTTAGCCATGTCCTGGATGGTATCGGCTTTTTCTGATCAAGTAATCACGGTTTCTGGAGCGGTCAGAGATCATTTTATTAAATATACCCCATGGTGGCGTGAAAAATACATAGAGATGTTTCCCCCGGTTGATACGGTCCGTTTTTCGCCCGATGAAAATGCAAGGAAGATTATCAGGTCTCACCTGGGAATTGATGAAAATACAGTGCTTGTTGGGATGGCTGGTCGTCTTAACCATTGGAAAGGCCAGGATGTTTTTGTTAGAGCCTGCAAAGAGGTTATGAAGATGTTGGACTATAAGTCTGACGTCCACTTTGTGATCCTAGGGGGACCTGTGCCAGGTCGAGAAGAATTTGTCCATCAGCTTCACCGTGATATTGAAGAATTGGGACTTGTTAACGTGGTTACGGCTCCGGGTTTTCAGGAAAACATTACCGATTGGCTTTCCGCAATGGACGTTTTTGTGTTGCCATCTAAACTTCCAGAACCGAGTTCAACAGGGGTTGTGGCGGCAATGGCTATGGGGCTTCCGGTTGTCGGCACAAACATAGGTGGAACCCCTGAAACAGTGTTGGACGGAGAAACAGGCTTTCTCGTTCCTCCAAACGATCCCAAAAGCCTTGCGGAGAAAATTAGCCTTCTTGTAAAGGACAGCGAAATGAGGCGATCAATGGGTGCAAAAGCTATGGAACGGGCGAGGAAGCTTTATTCCATAGAAAGCTATGTTGGTAAAGTTATGGCGATATATGACGATCTACTTCAAAACACCAGGAAGTAAAAATGCTAGAACTAACAGTAATTATACCGACTTACAATCGAGCTGATATCCTGAAGGATTGTTTGATTGCTCTTTCCGAACAAACTCTGGAAACGAATTGTTTCGAAGTTATCGTGGGTGACGACGGATCTTCTGACCATACTCAGAAAGTGTTACGGTGGGCCGAATCCAACATGCCCTACAAGTTAAAATGGTTTACCCAAAAAAATGCCGGTCCCAACAGAGTAAGAAACAAATCCATAGAAATGTCAGAATCTCCCGTTGTGGTCTTCTTTAACGACGATACCATAGCAACTCCTTCACTTCTGACTCAGCATTTAAGGGCACATAAAAACTATCCTCAAATCAACATAGCTTTTCTCGGTAAGGTAACCATCGACCCGGTTTTGCCTTATTCTCCCTTTGCATTATTGCACCTAGACTCAAGTTTTGGCCAGTGGGATAGGTTGGTTAATTCTGACGGTTTTGCTTTACTGGACTGGCGAGCTTTCTATACTTGTAATCTTTCTGTAAAAAGAAATTTTTTATTAGAAAACGGTCTTTTTGATGAAGATATTCGCTATAGTGACGATGTGGAATTGGGAGCAAGGCTGGACTCTAGAGGACTAAAAATTCTCTATTGTCCTGATGCCTTAGGCTATCACAGACATTTTCTTACAGAAAGTGACTATCTCCGTATTGCCGAAAAAGAGGGAATCGGCCTTGCTGTCTGGTATATGAAACGATCTAGGGACTGTCATTATCTAAAGGAGCTTAGGTTTCCTCTATGCATTTCTGCGATGAATCGATTGCGCTTTCTAATTGGCGATCTGACTTTTCACCGAAGTATAAGATGGTTTTGGTTAAGACTTGCAAGAAAGATGGTAGGCACAACCAGAAAGAATGTTGGGCTTAGGATTTACGAAAAACTTTATCAGGCGATAAAAAGGGAAGCTATATTCAACCAAATCCGTAAAAATTGACTTGAAGGGAGCATTAGATAAGGATGGATGAAAGAGTCCCAGTTAGGCCTAAAGAAAAATTCTTGGTTTTCGGTGCACCGTGTATAGAGGAACCAGAAATTCAGGAAGTTGTGGATTCCATAAGAAAGCGATGGATTGGAACTGGTCCCAAAGTAGCAAAATTTGAAAACACTTTTGCTGCCTATAAGAAAGTGTCCCATGCTATCGCCGTCAGTTCCTGCACTGCTGCTCTCCATCTTGCTGTTCTTGCGGCAGGCATTAGACCGGGCGATGAAGTTATCACTACCCCTATGACTTTTTGTGCCACCGTTAATGCTATTATTCACGCTGGAGGCCGACCGGTTCTTGCTGATTGCGACAAAAACACCATGAATATCGATCCAAACGAAATCGAACGCAAGATTTCTTCTAATACAAAAGCTATTATAGTTGTCCATATGGCTGGAAGACCCTGTGAAATGGACTCCATTATGGAAATTGCCAGGCGCTACGATCTTGTAGTGATTGAAGATTGCGCACACGCCATTGAAGCCGAATATCGAGGAGTGCCTGCGGGTTGCTTTGGTAAAGTAGGGTGTTTTAGTTTTTATGTAACTAAAAATATAACTACAGCCGAAGGAGGCATGATAATAACAAATGACGATTATATTGCTGATAGAGTTAAAATTATGGCTTTGCATGGAATGACAAAGGACGCATGGAGGCGGTTTTCAGATGAAGGCTACAGACATTACGAGGTTGTGCATCTGGGATTCAAATATAACATGACCGACATTCAAGCATCCATTGGAATTCATCAATTCCAGAGAATAAAAAAATATTGGGAAAGACGTAGAGAAATCTGGCAAATATACAACGATCATTTTGCTGATCTTCCCGTCTTCCTTCCACTAGATCCTGCACCTGATACAGTGCATGCATACCATCTTTACACGCTTCTTATTGATATAGATCGTTTAGGGAAAAGCCGGGATTCGATAATAAACGCTCTTACCGCTGAAAATATTGGCGTAGGAGTTCATTATATACCTGTTCACCTGCATCCATTTTATAGAAAGGCTTTTGGTTGGAAAAAAGGAGATTTTCCTAATGCAGAATGGATTGGTGAAAGAACTCTATCTATACCATTATCGGGATGTCTGGATGATGACGATGTTTATGATGTCATTAGAGCTGTAAGGAAGGTTTTGGGAGGATAAAATAAAATGAGAATTGCCATGGTCTCTATCCCATACCATTCTACTCCACCAAAAGGATATGGAGGTATAGAGCGAGTTGTATATGAACTTACAGAAGAGCTTATAAGAAAAGGGCATGAAGTAGTGCTTTTTGGTGCTCCTGGTAGCTTTTGTTCTGGTAAAACAATTATTGTGGAAACTGCATCAGGCTCGGTTCCAAGTGGCATAACAAAGGGTAAGGCATGGCTTTCGGAAGAACCACTTTACAGAGCCATGAAGAACTATTTGGATGATAATCCTGTTGATGTTATTCACGACTGGTCTTTTGAAAATCTTTACGTTCTCCGACATCCCAACAAATTTCCTTTTGTAATCTCTTCTTGCATTCCTCCCACCCCTGGTTATGCTCGACCTAATCTAGTTGCGGCAAGCCAGGCTCATGCAAGACTTATTAAAACTTCAAGATACGTTCACTATGGATTACACATGCCCAGCTATAATTATTCCTGCGAAAAAAATGAACCGATGATTCATATCGCAAAGATTGCTCCTTACAAGGGACAGCATTTGTCAATGATGGCGGCTTTCCTCGCCAGGAAAAGACTGAACATAGCTGGGAATGTTGAAGATAGCAGATATTTCAAACTGGTAGTAAGACCTCTTCTTATGTTGCTTCCTAAAATAGAATACTTGGGTGAAGTTCAGGGAACTCATGGAGTGTTGAAAAACGCCAAAGCGCTCATACAAGCTCCAAGGTGGTTTGATGTCTTTCCCCTCGTTATTCTGGAATCTCTGGCGTTAGGCACACCTGTCATTGCCTTAAGGCAGGGTGGTATACCCGAACAAATAGACCATGGAGTCACAGGATTTATCTGCGATTCTATGTTCGATATGGTTAAGGCGATGAAAATGGTAAAATTTCTGGATCCACGAGCTTGCCGATCAGTTGCCGAAGAACGATTTTCTGTTGGTAGAATGGCTGAACAATACTTATCAATTTACGAAGATGCTATCTCGGGGAAAAGATGGTAGGATTTTCAAGCATCTTCATAAAAAGCTTTTCATACTGCTTTGTTATTCTTTCCCAGGAGTAGATTTTTACTACACGATTAAAGGCTTTTTCTCGAAGACTATCCACAAGTTTATCGTCTTTTGAAAGTAATTCTATCACTTCCGCAAGGGATTCTACTGGGCGCTCCTTCTGAAAATATAAACCGCAATCTTTTACAACTTCCTGTTGAGCTGGATTATTAGAAACTACCACGCAGTTTCCAAAAGCCATCTGATCCAACAAAACGGGCCTAGTGCCATCAATCGTAGAAGGAAGAACAAAAAATCTAGCATGACAGCTTATTTGTCTGTAATCACTTCCCCAAAGATAGCCAGTTCTTACTATGCGACTGTCACCATGGCATATCCTATCAAGGTATCGTTTGTAGTCATCTACGTAAGGTGCATCACCCACTAAAACTAGCTTCAAGTTAGTATTTGCTTTTTTGAAGGCTTCGACAAGCAAATGTGCTTTATTTTCGGGAGTCATACGGCTGACAAATAAAATATATCCATCAGACGTCAAGGAAAATCTATTAAGGACATCGCGATTATTCTTTTCCTTGCTACGATGCCATGGATTTGCTCCATAAGGGATATAAACAGTCCGTGCTTTGAACTGCTCTTTATAACGTTTTGAAATGGCTTTTGAGTCAGCTATTATTGTATGGGCGCTAAAAGGAGCAAGTTTTTCTGCAAATCTAATAAAATCCTTTGCTGCTCCTTTCCACTTATCTCTTTCAGCATCCGCCCCATCGACATTAAGAATAACCCTTTTTCCTAAACTTTTTGCCATAAATGCAACGGGGCTGTTTCCTACTATACAATAGTAGTAAATATCAAAGTTTCTTGGTAAGGCATGCAGAGTGGAGATAAATGTATGAGTTATTGTATCCAGATGTTTTGTGGGTATGGAAGGCAGACGGACAAGTTCAACACCATTGTAGAATTTTCCACGGTAAGATATCCAGTGACTTCTGTTATACACAGTTACCTGGTGACCTTGCTTAGCTAATCTAGTGGCTAACTGTTCGTAAAAGGTCTCAAAGCCGCTGTAAGAAGCTGGAATGCCTCGACTGCCCAATAAAGCTATTTTCATGATACCTCCATAAACCTGCAGTACCTACTTTGCGTAATTTTCTATAATTTATCAATTTTGTTAATTATTTGTTAATTAGCATAACCGATCGTATAGAGAGTTCAAAGTGAAATTTTGTTCAGAAAAGTTTCACAAATAGGGAAGGGAAGCTTATAATAACAGAAAATTTCGGTCCCTTGCGAGGGGAGCAAACATTTAATTTTGCTCCCCGGCTATTTTTAGTTTACAATCCTTAGATTGGTTGGTGGAGGTGGAGGAGTAGCACCAGATGGGGTCGATTCTAGAGCACCAATATCAATTCCGTTGCCTAAAGGAACCGATGTTCCAAGTATGTCTCGCCGCTGTCCCAAATTTATACCCTTATCTATTGCTGGGGAAGATGATTTAAGAAGAATGTCTCTTGGTGAAGATAATGCCGTTCCTGAAAGGGATACAAATTGAGGATTTCCGCTAATGTCATCACCACCTCCTGAAGCTAACTTATTCCATGTAGTGATGTCTTTGCCTGTTTGTCCACCCCAGTAGAACAGTATGTCTCCTCCAGCGTGGTAAAGCAGGTTGTTGCCTATAGAGACAGGGTTAGATGTTACGGGGCTATAAACCGCTATTGCAGGAATAGACGGTCTTGTAGAATATAAAATATTATTTACTACTGTGACATTTCTTACACCATTAACGCCCGGATCGCTCGCTAGATACAATTCTCCTTTGAAAGGATGGCTCTTTCCTGGATCTACCATGTTCCCGATTAAAGTGTTGTTGTAGATCATATCATTAGAACTGTCATATACACTTATCCCGGCACCATCGTTTTCAAAGCACACGTTATAATATACTTGGTTGTTATCACACCACTGATCGAGTTGTATGCCGTTTCCATCAGGTCCACTACTTTCCTTATTGCGATAAGATATGTTGTAGCGAATGATGTTGTAATCTCCCGTGTTCTCCTGAGGACCGGCTGAGTAAATATGTATACCGCTTGTTCCTTGAGATGCAGAACCGTTTTCGAAAACTTCATTACCTTCGATAATATAGTAGCTAGCGTAGATTTCTATTCCGTGATGACCATTTCCATACACACGATTTGCCGATATGATTGTTTCTTTACCAGGAGCACAGTTTACTCTATCGACAGCAATGCCATGAGTGGAATTGTTATACACTGTGTTCTCGGTAATAAGGTTTTCCATGCCAGCGTTATCACCAATCCAGATCCCAAGGGCGTTTCCATAAACAGAGCAATTTGAAACAACAATATGATTACTTCCATTAGAGATTATTACACCTGCGTATGGACTTTCAGTGACGGTAAGACCTTTCACCGTTACGTAGGAAGAACCGGAGATAACAACTGATCCTTTGATCACAGGAGTTTCACCGTCTGCTGCGCGAATCACAATAGGAGCTGATGATGTTCCCTGGGCAGTTACTGTGAGGAATTCCTGATAGGTTCCTTCAGTTCCTTTCAGAATGAGTTCATCTCCCGGTTTTATAAGACTCCAGTTTATGTTGCTAAGTCCCGAAATTTCGTTTGCTCCTGTTACTTTGACTCCTGCTGGATGAACTATCCACGTGGCTGCAAGAACATTAGATACAAACCCCACGAAAATTATACAAAGAAGCGTGGTTATCGTTACATTTGTGGAGAACAATATTCTTAATCTCATGGTTTTCCCTCCCTGATGCTTTATTTGATCCTCAGAGCAGCTGGATCAGTATCAATCCACCAGACATTTTGAGCAAACACGTTAGTGCCGAAGACCATTATGTTAACCAGCTCAAGTTTGTGTCTCGTTTCCGTATCGGCTGACTGTTCTTCCTGATTCAGGAGATAAAACGTCCCTGCATTAGCCCAGGATGACCCTACCATAGCGCCGCCAAGAACATAGGGGGTATTTATAATGTTACCCGTGTCATTAGGAGCCCATACAGCAAGATAACCAACAATTTCTGCACCGTGGGGTATTTTATTTTGCGCTTCTTCATGGAAAAAAGCAATCTCAAATCCGCTAGTATCGACATTACGAACTCGGACAAGGACCGGTGTTGGATCCCACCCAGTTTGAACTGTGGCGAAGACTTTAGGAACTGAAGGGAATGGGGTTGAGAAATTTACTCTGGTCCAAGCGCCTGTGCCGCTTAAAGTTAATGTTCCAGCTTCCCAAATACTTCCGTCGGCTGGTTGGTAACGTCCTTCGTTTAAGACTATATACGATGCTGTTTCTGCCTTATGGGTGCCCCCCAGATACTTCCATTCCTGGAAACGGGCAGTAAAGGACGAACCAGAGACATTACTAAGTCTAATTACACCAGGGTCTTTTTCATTGTATGTTGGAGGACCCAGTATTACCACAGGTTTTGTAAAGGAACTGTTCAAATACACTGTTGAATCAGTACTTGAAAAGGACGATGCTCCAGCAACAACGGAAAAATATGAGCCGGCCTTTTTAGTAGATGTGTTTACTGTTAATTCCTCCGAATAATTACTTTCCAGACCTTGGGCATCATAAGAGGTGACAGCAATGTAGTAAGTATTTCCTTCCATAAGATCCGAAATGGTACATGTTGTATTGTTTCCTACATCGATAACCGCCGAATAACTTCTACTAGTTTTTCCATAGTAAACCTTATATCCTCCTACTGTTACTGATGTGACTGGATCCCAAGCGATGGTGACACTACTGGCAAAAGTTGCAGGTGCAGTTGCTAACAACAGTGTGATTGCGAAAAAAATTCTGCCAAGTGATAGGGGAACAAAAAAGCGTTTCATAGGACACCTCCTGCTGCAAAGAGTTTAGCAGGAGGGGCGCATGTGACAGGTTTATAAGCCTGGCGGCCCTGCTACCATTGCCCCGGGGAATTTCACTCACCCGAGGTACAGGCCAGAAGCTTTGCGCCCCACCTTTTCAAGTGGTTTGCCTTTTTCAGGCTAGCTGTTACCACACTTCAGGATTCAGCAAAAAATATGCCTTGCTGCAAAGTTGTTGTAATTTCAGAAAATTTAAGTTAATTGATGGCTGCAAATGAATTACAATTGTAATTCGTAATTGAAATACGTAATTACTTCGAGTAACCAGGTTTTATGATAAATATCAAAAAGTGTGTAAAATAGGGCACTTGCTAAAAATCATCATATAAAACTTTTTGACTAAACATAGATGGAATGTAACTTGCTGTAAATCTTGACGGTAAGATCATTAAAAATGGTTAAAAATGGCTTCCTAAAATATGGAGGCAGTAAAGGTGGAAAAAATTGCTCTTGAATTGCCTTATATAGAAGTGGCGACTTGTGTATTTCCAAAGGAAGGAATTAGCAAGAGCTTTCTTACTCCATTTGGAGTTATCGAAATTACGATAAGAGAATGCCCTTCTGAACTTAGCGTTAAAGAGGCTTTTGTGGCTGGAGATATAGATTCCTGGATTACATCTATTGGTGCTAGGGAAGAATTCCATAAGACTTTTATCACTTTTCTGCGCCAGATTATAGAAAGACACTTTTTCCTGTCACAACCTTTTTCTAACAAAGTCTCCTGTCGTATTTTGTCAAATGGTAAATCTGAAGTAGGAAAAATCCATATTGTCTTTTCTAGTTAGAGCTTATGTTTGCGCCAAGATGGGTGGGATATTTGGTATTTTTTTATCTTGTAGTTCAAAGCTCTGGGACTTATACCAAGAGCGTAAGCTGCTTTTTTCTGAATCCACCCATGTTTCTCTAAAGCTTCGATGATCAGGGTTTTCTCATTTTCTTTTTCCAGTTTATTTGCCTTTTTGCAGCAATTTAAACTTCCTTGTTCTTCTATATTTTCGATCAAAATGCTAGAAGGCCTTATGATAGGACTATCTTCCAAAATGACCGCTCTTTCAATCGTATTAGCCATCTGTCTAACATTTCCTGGCCAGTGATAATTTAGAAGCTTATCTAAAGCTGATTGAGCGAAACCGGAAATGTTTTTTTTCATGATTCGACACTTTTGCTTAAGAAAATAATGAGCTAGCGGAATAATGCATTCTTTTCTGTCTCTAAGAGGTGGAATATTTACATGGAGCACGCTGAGGCGATAGTAAAGATCTTCCCTGAATTTACCTTGTGCCACCATATCAGCCAGATTCCTGTTCGTTGCCGCTATTATCCTAACATCAGCCTTAATTGTTACATTGCTACCTAGACGCTCAAAACTTTTTTCTTCAAGAAATCTTAAGAGCTTGGTCTGAAGAGAGAGGCTCATTTCCCCAATTTCATCCAGAAAAATTGTTCCACCTTTTGCTTGCTCGATTCTTCCTACTCTTGTCTTTATAGCACCGGTAAATGCTCCTTTTTCATGTCCGAAAAGCTCGCTTTCCAACAATTGTTCCGGAATATTAGCACAATTTACTTTGATAAAAGGTCTGGATTTTCTGGCGCTGTTAAAGTGAACTGCGCCAGCTAAAAAGCTTTTTCCTGTTCCGGTTTCCCCCGTTATCAGCAAAGTAGCATCTACTTGGGCAAATTTTTTAAGTGTTTGAATGACATCTATCATGGAATGAGAATAGGCTATGATTTGACCGAAGTCGTAAATAACATCTTGTTCTCTTCTTAGATAATCAATTTCGTGTTTCATTTCCATCTGAGCCATGGCATTTCTAATGGACAAACCTATTCGCTCCAAAGAATAGGGCTTTTCTATGAAATCATAAGCTCCTTCTTTTATTGCCCTGGCTAAAAGCTGTGGAGTCTTTTCTGATACTCTTCCTGTGGCAATCACAGGAATGGGAGAGTAATTGATTTTTAGTTCACGAATTAATTCCAGATCTTTATCAGTTTCAAGGTTCACAACTATCACGTTGAAATTATCATGTCTCAACTTTATCCACAGTCGATCTAAAGATGCTACCCCTTCAACCTGATAGAATTCTCCCATAGCTTTTTGCACTAAATTCACCCATTCGGTTTCTCTATCAACCACAAGCACAGAACCTCTACCTTCTTCAAATGATCCCATACAACCTCGCTAAAATGATATTATTTAACAAATTATAATTATAACCATTTTTTACCAAAAGGCTCCTAAAAATTAAGAGGTGCTAGAAGCTTAATTGTATGGTAGGAATAAGAGTCAATGTAGGGGACGTCTTAGCTTTACAATCGGAATATTCTTTAACTATTTTTGTCTCGTGGGTTACTGCAAATGCATATCACAATGAATTTTTGCTTTGTCAGCCAACTCTGCTGACTGGTAAACTCGATCTAGAATCCCGTTTATAAAAGCAGAAGAATCTTTGTCTCCGAAAACTTTTCCTAGCTCAATTGCTTCGTTAATGGAAACTTTAGGAGGAATTTCGTTGCAGTATAGCATCTCAAAAACCGCCATACGCATAATGTTTCTATCGACAATTGACATTCTATACACTTTCCAGTTTTCCGAGAATTTTTCTATGATCTTATCTAACTCTTTACGGTGTTTAAAGACACCCCTTACCAGAAATTCCATGAAGGCTCTGTCCCAACTTCCGGGTTGAATATTTAAGTCTGAATCATGCTGGTGAGATGAATCTTGCCATCCACCGAAACTTTCGTAAAACAAGGCTATGGCCTTATCCGGCGCAATATTTATAACGTCAATTGCATAAAGGATTTTCAATGCTACAGCTCTAGCTCCTCGCCGGCCTTTGAATACCAAGCGATTTTTAGAAGGCATAATTAAGCAGTCCCTTCAATTTGCCTCAATAGATTTGCCATCTCAATTGCGGCAATTGCTGCATCCCACCCTTTATTACCAGCTTTGGATCCAGCTCTCTCTATGGCCTGTTCAAGATTGTCGGTTGTTAGAACACCGAACGTGACGGGCACCCCTGTCTCCAGGCTAACCGTAGCAATGCCTTTGGAAACTTCATTTGCCACATATTCGAAATGTGGAGTTGCTCCTCGAATAACCGCTCCCAAGCAGATCACAGCGTTATAACGTCCTGACTGAGCAAGTTTTTTTGCAACCAGAGGAATTTCAAAAGCTCCCGGCGTTTTGAATATTTCTATATCCTGTTCTCTGGCTCCACTTCTTACTAGAGCATCGAGAGCTCCGCCAAGCAACCGCTCGCCTATAAAATCATTGAAGCGGCTTACCACTATAGCAAAACGTAATCCTTCAGCAATTAGTTTGCCTTCTAAGACCATCATCTCTAGTTCTTCCTTTCTTTCTTTTCAAGCCTTTCGATTCTCATCAAATGTCCCATCTTACTGCACTTGGTCCGAAGATAATTAAGGTTACATTCGTTGGGCGCAATCTCCAGTGGAACTCTATCAGTTATTGTGATTCCGTATCCCTGGAGTCCAACGATCTTTTTGGGGTTGTTGGTCATGAGCTTCATTTTCTTTACACCAAGATCCACAAGAATCTGAGCTCCAATACCGTAATCTCTCAAATCCTCCTTAAAGCCCAAAACTCTATTGGCTTCAACGGTATCATATCCGTTTTCTTGTAGTTTGTAAGCCTTGATCTTGTTGATAAGCCCAATTCCTCTCCCTTCGTGATTTCTCATGTAGAGGATAATCCCTTTCCCTTCACGATCTATTTTCTTCATAGCTGTTTTAAGCTGTTCACCGCAGTCACATCGTAGAGAACCGAACACGTCGCCTGTAAGACACTCAGAATGCACTCTCACAAGCACTTCATCTTCCGGGGTAATGTCACCTTTAACCAGAGCCACATGAACATAATCATCGACCATGTTTGAGTAAACTATGAGCTTGAACTCCCCTGCAAAGGAAGTGGGCAATTTGGCTTCCGCTTCTCTTTTTACAAGGCACTCGGTTCTCATACGATATCGGATAATATCGGCTACAGCGGCAATTTTGATTCCATGCTCTTTGGCGAAAATTTCCAGATCGGGCATTCGCGCCATAGTGCCGTCGTCTTTCATAATTTCGCATATTACAGCACCGGGTCGCAGCCCGGCAAGGCGAGCAAGGTCAACGGAACCTTCCGTCTGTCCAGCTCTAACAAGGACTCCCCCTTCACGAGCTCTCAAAGGAAACACATGTCCTGGTGTGACGAGATCTTCGGGTTTTGCATCTGGTTTGATAGCCGTAAGGATTGTATGAGCTCTATCATAAGCGCTTATACCTGTTGTTACTCCATGACGAGCTTCTATAGAGACGGTAAATGCCGTGCCAAAGCGAGAAGTATTATCCTGAACCATCATAGGAAGGCGAAGCTGATCCACAATTTCGGGTGCAAGAGCCAAGCAAATAAGCCCCCTTCCATACTTAGCCATAAAGTTTATTGCCTCGGGGGTTATCTTTTCTGCTGCGATGCACAAATCCCCTTCGTTCTCTCTATCTTCGTCATCCACAAGAATTATCATCTTGCCCTGTTGAATATCTTCAATAGCCTCCTGAATAGTTGCAAGTGGCATATTTTCTTTCCCTCCCGAATGTCGCCCCCAAAGGAGCTTTTTTAAAATTCGCCATTCCTATATCACGCTGTCCAGACAATATCAAGGCACTAAGGATAGTATTCGTAAATGGCATCAGGAGAAAATTTTTCAAATAACCTGTCCCTTCTAATTGACGATAAAACGGTGGGTGTTGTAGATTTTTTCTGGAGCAAGTTTTTTCTCAAGTTGAGCTAAAGCTAAGGATATCAGGAATGGAAGAAAAACCAGAAAGACGAGAATACTTTCGAGTCAAAGATGTTCTTCAGGTGGCGTTGAAAAAACTCCCACCTTTTTCTGTTCTACCTACGTCGAGAATGGTGGGTTATCCACTTTCGGTTACTTCGGATTTTAGTGTGCCTTCCGAAACCGTAGATCCTTTTATTATCCGCCAATTCCAGGCAATTCATCAAAAGCTTGACGCAATTCTAGAATATCTATGTCTAGAAAAACTAGGTTTTGTTGAAATGGAATATAAAGAAGTGGATTTTAGCGCCGGAGGAATGCGAGTTGCCACATTGGACAAATTTGAAGAGGGAGATATTTTAGAAGTCAAGCTTGTATTACCAACTGCCCCACCAATCTATTTAATCTGCTATGGCGTGGTCAAGAGATGCACGGAGTGCGATGAAAAAAGGGAAGTAGCCGTTGAATTTACCAACATGAGCGAAGATATTAGATCTATCATTGTAAAATATGTCCTCCAAAGACAGCGACAGGATATTAGGAGGTAGTCTTGTTTGTTATCATTGGATGCGTAGTTGTTTTTGTAGCAGTTGTTGGTGGGTATCTATTTGCACACGGTAATTTACATGTGCTTTTCCAACCGGCAGAAGTGATTATAATATTTGGTGCAGCAACAGGAGCACTGCTAATATCTTCACCACCTCCTGTTTTTAGAGCTGTGGTAAAAACTTTTCCCAAAATCTTTTCATACAAAGGTTTTGCAAAGCAAGACTATGTGGATTTGATGGTTCTGCTCTTTAAACTCTTCCAGAAAATGAGAAAAGAAGGTCTTATTTCCGTGGAAGAAGAAATTGATAATCCCGAAAAAAGTAAAATCTTCTCGGCTCACCCTCAGGTGCTTAAAAACCATCATGCTATAAACTTCATTTGCGATAGTATTCGCATAGTGATTACTAGTAACATGCCGGGGCACGAACTGGAGAACATTCTGGAAAGGGATATTGAAATTATTCATCATGAGTTGCTTCTACCAGCTCACACTATTTCCCGCATTGCTGATTCTCTCCCAGGACTTGGAATAGTTGCTGCTGTTCTTGGTGTTGTAATAACTATGGGGAAAATCGACCAGCCGCCTACAGTTCTGGGGCATCACATTGGAGCAGCCCTGGTAGGAACCTTCTTAGGAGTTCTTGCTTGCTACGGATTTGTCGGTCCAATGGCAGCAACAATGGAACATATGGCTCGTGATCAAAAAGAATACCTTGAAGTGATCAAAGCCGCTCTTGTATCATATGTTGATGGAGCAGCGCCCCAGGTGGCTATAGAAGTGGGGCGCAGAACAGTCCCGGGTGATTTTAGACCGTCATTTATTGAACTTGAAGAACAGCTCAAGGCCGCAAAATGAAAGAACAGACTCCTATCATAAAAAAAGTCAAAAAAGTTTCCGGTGGTGGACATCATGGTGGAAGCTGGAAGGTTGCTTACGCTGACTTTATGACCGCCATGATGGCATTTTTCCTTCTTTTGTGGCTTATCACTATGACTTCACCGGAAAAGCGAGCACGTCTGGCTCAATACTTTAAATATTTTAGTATCTTCGAAAAAAGTGGTTCCTCCATACTGGAAGGGCAACCAGGAGTAACTCCTTATCCTGGGACACCTCAGATGGAACAGATACGGGAGGAAGAGCCAAAAAAGGATGAGGAGGAATATAGAGAACCTTCTTCAGGATCTGAAATTGGTGGTATTCCTAAACTAAAAAAGGGAGAACTTGCTGAAAAGCTGAAATTTCTTGTTCAATACAGCCTGATAGAAGTTAAAGATCAGGTCATGATCGATGTAGTTCCGGAAGGTGTGCGAATTCAAATAGTTGACCAGGAAGGTAAACCCATGTTTGCTCCAGGAAGTGCCCAGCTAAGCCCTGAAGCAAAGAAGATTTTGAAAGTTATAACGGACGCGATAAATGGACTAGACAATAGAATCACTATTGATGGGCATACCGACGCAAGTGGTTATGCTTCGGGTAAATACACTAACTGGGAGCTTTCAACCGCTAGAGCTTCTGCTGCAAGGCAGGAAATGGAACGAGATGGGCTTAATCCAGATCGTATTGCCAGAGTTTCAGGATATGCTGCCACACAGCCGCTTTTTCCTGATCCCAATGATTCAAGAAATCGCAGAATCAGTATAACTATTCTCTTCCCTGATCAATCTAGGTAGATGAATTGTTTATTTCCCCATTTTTACAACAGCCAACAAGAATGGTAAAGCGCTAGCCTGAATGAGTATAGAAAACCCAATAAGGACTGGTAAAGATACTTCGTACAACCAACCAATCAGAACACTCCCGATAAGCCATGATATGCCAAAAAAGGTGTTGAATATTCCGTAAGCTGTGCCTCGCTTCTTCGGGGAAACCATTTTTGCTATGGCTGCTCGCATTACGGATTCCTGTGCCCCCATTCCTATTCCCCATAGGACCATTCCTACAAGAACTTTCCAAAAAACCTGGGAAAACACAAACAAAGGGAAAAGCATTGAAAGGAATATTGGAGCAAACAAAATTCTAAACCCTCTGTGATCAAATATTTTCCCTAAAATTAGCGCTGAAACAGCATCAACCCCCATAGCTATGGCATAGAGTAAAGGAATACACTTATCATGGACTGCTGATGTTTTTTCCAGGCTGTAGGCAATAAGTGGGAAATCAACATAACCGGCAGCTACTAACATCATGGCTAACAGATAAATTTTGTATGACTTGGAGAATCCCTCTGGTTTTAGTGAAACACTTGTGGGTTCAAACTCTTCGGGGGTGGGGTAGATGAATCGAGCCACAACAAGAATTGCCAAAGCGATTAAAGCTGGGATGAGCAGAAAAGCAAAGGATGTGCGGTAACTTCCTCCAGTATTTAGAATTAGCACTATAAAAAGCGGTCCTGCTACGGCACCAATTTGATCAAAAGCTTCGTGTAAGCCGAAAGTCCAACCCCGACCGACTTCGCAGCTTGCATAGGAAAGCATTGCGTCCCTGGATGGAGTTCTTATAGCCTTGCCAAGTCGTTCTGCCACGACAAGAACTGCAGCAAGCCGCCAGTTATAAACCAGAGCTAACAAAGGAACGGAAAGAAGATTAATTGCATAACCAACCAAAGTAAGGGACCAGTATCGTTTTGTCTTATCAGCTATGTAGCCAAAAACAAGTCGAAGAACATAACCAGCAAATTCTCCAAATCCAGCTACCACTCCGACAATAAAAGCTGACGCTCCAAGATCCTCCAGAAAAGGACCGGTGATGCTCCGAGCACCCTCGTAAGTAGCATCGGAAAAAAGACTAACAGCTCCCAATAGCACTACAAATATCAAAGCCTGTTTCCCTTCGAAAGTTTTTATGGCATCTCCTTTGTCACTTGGAAAATAAGTTCCATAAAGTCCACAAAACGCTTCCAGATAAAATAACCCAAATGATATCAACAGAAGCTTGAAGTGCCAGAAAAGCCAGAGTAGCCAAAATGATTCCGCTAATGTCCCACGATGCCTTTACAATCAGCATAGCTGCCATTGCAGCCATAAGTCCACTTAGAGTTGCCAAACTGGCTCTAAAGATGGCTTGGGCTATCCAATGATAAAGCCACAAATCACTTAAAACGGTTGCCCAAAGAAGTATTAGAAAAGATGGTGAAAAAGTTCCGAAAGCCGCTATAACCGCTCCCCAAATTCCTTCCTTGTGAAATCCTATAAACACGGAGGTTATAACAATGGGTCCTGGGGTTAGCTGTCCAAGAGCTATACCGTCCAGGAGAGTTTCTATGTTCATCCAGCCTTTTTGGACAACAGTGTGGAGCATTATAGGTAGTGCTGCGAATCCTCCACCAAAAGCCACAATATCGATCTTCGCCATCGTTGTTGCTAAAGATCCAAGGGAAGGGGAAAGACTCATTAAAAAAGCAACTACCGCAATGCAAATCAAAGTAGCTACAATGGGTCCTAAGATTCTTGTTATAATATTTTTTGAGACCCGAGAATGATTATCTACCACACAGTCGGATGTTCTAAGATCTTTTCTGAAGAGATAAATTCCTACCACAGCCGCAAAGACTAAAACAACTGGTGGAGGAAGATGAAAAAAGAAAGCAACGCCGGCTAGAAATGCAATAAGCTGCTCCCATATATGGTTAGTGTAACGTTTAGCGAAATCTATCGCTCCGTGAAGTACAATCGCTACGACGATCACTTTCAAGCCACTGAATAGCTTTATAATCCAATTTATTTCCCTGGTGTGAAAATATAGGCTTGATAAAACAATCATCATCAAAAAAGCCGGAAAACCAAATCCAGCGAAGCTAGCGATAGCGCCTAAGAATCCTCTGGTTTTCATCCCGACGTAAGCAGCAAGTTGCATTACTGTGGCGCCAGGGATCATTTGGCAAATAGCAACGCCTGTGCGGAATTCGGCTTCACTAAACCATCGATTCTTAAGGACAAGTTTTCTAACGTGGGGAATCATGGCTGGACCGCCAAAGGCGGTGGCTCCCACTCGAATAAACCCAAGAAATAGATCCACAAGCCTAGGAGAATTCATGTCCGATGAGTATCTCCCAAACATAGGGTGATTTTAAGCATAAAGCACCCATCCTGGAAAACTTATTATCTATCTCTTTCCAACTGGCTTCAATAGTTTTCTTGACAGGAATTTCACAAGTTTTTAGAGTGCAACTTGCTGGGGATTTCTATATTCTTCTACCGTGGGAAGAGGTGATCGCATGTCAGAGGCGAAGAGGCTCAAAAGGATAAGAAACATTGGTATAATTGCTCACATTGATGCTGGAAAGACAACTGTAAGCGAGAGAATTCTTTACTATACAGGCAAGTCACATAGGATGGGGGAAGTCCATGACGGGACTGCCATAATGGATTGGATGGATCAAGAACAGGAACGAGGCATCACTATTACTTCAGCGGTAACGACTTGTTTCTGGCAAGATCATGAAATTCACCTGGTAGATACCCCTGGCCATGTGGATTTCACCATTGAGGTGGAAAGATCTTTAAGAGTGCTGGATGGAGCGATTGCTGTCTTTTGCGCTGTAGGCGGAGTAGAACCCCAGTCAGAAACGGTCTGGCATCAGGCTGATAAATATAAAGTTCCTAAAATAGCTTTCGTAAACAAGATGGATCGTATCGGTGCCGATTTTAGTCAAGTCATTGAACAAATGAAGGAAAAACTGGGGGCAAATCCTATTCCTATCCAGATACCTGTAGGAAGAGAGTCTGATTTCAAAGGCGTTGTTGACCTTATTTCCATGCGCCAAATTGTGTGGAAAGATGAGACACTTGGAGCCGAGTATTACTATCTTGACATTGAACCTGATCTTATCGACCAGGCAAGGGAGGCTAGAGAACTCCTTATATCTAAAATTGGAGAGCACGACGAAAGCATAATGGAAAAGTATCTTGAAGAACAGCCTATAGAACCGCCAGAAATTATAGCAGCGCTGAGAAAGCTCACGCTCCAGTTAAAGGCTGTTCCTGTGCTTTGCGGTTCCGCTCTTAAAAACAAAGGCATTCAGCCACTTCTTGATGCCGTGGTAGATTTTCTGCCATCGCCACTTGATGTCCCACCCGTGGTTGGATTCCATCCAGAAACCAATTCAAAAGAAGAACGCTTTCCAAGTTCCAAAGAACCTCTCGCTGCCCTCGCTTTTAAGATTTTTATGGACGAGGGAAGAAAGCTTACCTATGTTCGTATTTACTCAGGCAAGATGGAAGTTGGTTCGGATATATATAACGCTACAAAAAAAACCCGAGATAAACTCTCTAGAATCTTTTCCATGCATGCTAACAAGCGGGAACGCAAGGACAGAGCAGAAGCAGGCGATATTGTAGCTATTATGGGTATGAAAAGCGCAACGACGGGAGACACTTTTTGCGATCCAGCTCATCCAATCCTCCTTGAGCCAATCGAAGTCTATGAGCCGGTTATATCGATGGCGGTGGAACCATACTCAAGAGCGGATCAAGATAAACTAATTGAAAGCCTCAGTCGCGTTGCCGAAGAAGATCCGACTTTCCGATTTCATGAAGATCCTGATACGGGACAGATTATTATTAGAGGAATGGGAGAATTGCATCTCGATGTTTTGTTGACCAGGCTTGAGCGGGAATACAATGTAAAGGTCCACGCTGGGAAACCTCAAGTCGTTTATAGAGAAACGATTCAAAAAGGTGCCGATGGAGAGGCTGTGTTCGATCGCGATATTGGAGGCGTTAAACACTTTGGTTCTGTTGTTGTTCATGTTGAACCGAGAACCCGTGGCCATGGTAACATCTTTTCTATTGAAATCTCAACTGAGGCAGTTCCAGAGTCCATGCTTCCCCATATTGAACAAGGCATTGAGGACGCTTTCGCCAGTGGCATTATGCTCGGGTATCCAGTCTCTGACGTAGAAGTGAAAGTGATGAATGCCAAATGCGATCCGCAGAAGCCAAGTGATCTAGCTATGCGTGTTGCTACCAGTATGGCCGTAAAAAATGCATTCTCAAAAGCTGATCCCATTTTGCTTGAACCTTACATGAAGGTCGAAGTTACCACCCCGGAAGAGTTCCTAGGGGATATAATCGGAGATCTTAATGCCAGAAAAGGACGAGTAGAAAGTATTATTTCACGGCGAGCGGTTCAGGTGCTTCAGGCAACTGTGCCGCTTTCTAAAATGTTTGGTTACTCGACGGTTTTAAGATCTCTCAGCCAGGGGCGAGCAACCTTTACAATGCAATTTTCTCATTACGATACAGCAATGGAATAATTTTATCTATGTTTACAACTGAAAAATACTGAAGAAAGGGAAAAGAGCATGAGGGAACTCACATCCTTTCAAAATTCCGCTGTCTTTATGTTAGGTAACGAAGCCATAGTGCGGGCGGCACTGGAAAGTGGAGTGCAGTTTGTTTCGGCATATCCGGGGACGCCTTCTTCAGAGATTATTGACAGGATGTATGAAATCAGGCGGGAGACTGGAGTTCGAGTAGAATACGCCACAAACGAGAAGGTTTCGATGGAAACTGCTGCTGCAGTAGCAACATGTGGAGCAAGAAGCCTGTGTTCAATGAAGCATGTGGGGCTTAATGTGGCTGCAGATGCATTTATGACCCTTGCCTATGTGGGGGTCAAGGCCGGCATGGTTATTGTCACTGCCGATGACCCATCTCTCCATTCCAGTCAGAATGAACAGGACAATCGTTTCTATGCTCGGATGGCTCTTGTTCCTATGCTTGAACCAGCCACCCCGCAGGAAGCCTATATCATGACTAAAGCAGCTTTTGATCTTTCCGAACGTTACGGGGTGCCCTGCATTGTCAGAACGACAACTCGAGTAAATCACGCTCGAGGCATCGTAAGGGTGGGGGACTATCAACCTCCTCAAGACACTTTGGGGATCAAAGGTTCATTTGTGAAAGATCCTTTTCGTTATGTAGTTGTCCCGATGGTTGGACGCAGGCTCCGAATGGAACTTCTAAAACGGCTTGAGAAGCTTGAAGAAGAAACCGAACTCAGTCCTTTTCAGTCTGTTAAGGGCGATGGAAAACTTGGGATTATTACAAGTGGAATTTCGGTTCTGTATGTAGAAGATGCCTTAAGAGATCTGAACATGATTGACAGAGTGAAGATTCTAAAACTAGGCATGACTTTTCCTCTACCTAAATCCCTCATTAAAAACTTTCTTAAGACAGTAGAAAGTGTCCTTATCGTCGAAGAATTAGAACCTTATCTAGAAGAAGCTGTAAGAGCCATCGCTCAGGAAGCTGGATGGATGGGCAAGATAGCGGGTAAAGATTATATACCGAGAGCATTTGAACTGAACGTGCCTTTAGTTAGAACAGCCATAAGTAAATTTTGTAATGCTCCCTACAAACCTAGATATGAAGCAATTCCAGCCGATACTTTACCATCTGATCTTCCCCAACGTCCCCCAAACCTCTGTCCTGGATGTCCTCACAGAACCACTTACTACGAGGTTAAGACCGTATTTGGTCAAGAAGCTATTTACCCAACCGACATTGGCTGTTACACTCTTGGACTTCTCCCGCCCTTGAGCATGGCCGATTTTCTCATATGTATGGGCTCGAGTGTGTCCACGGCCGGTGGTTTTAGCATAGCTCAGGACAAGCCTGTCGTTGCTTTCATAGGAGATTCCACATTTCTCCATGCAGGCATTCCTGGACTTATAAATTCTGCTTTCCATAATCATAGGTTTCTTCTAGTTATCCTCGACAACTACACCACAGCTATGACAGGTCATCAACCTCACCCGGCAGCATCTATGACCAGAGAAGGATTATGCGAACCGAAGGTAAAAATTGAGGAAATCGCTAAAGCCAGCGGAGCCAGACGAGTTGAGATTGTTAATCCCATTCAGGTTAAGAAAACAATTGATGTGCTTAAATCTGTTTATGAAGATTTGGGGAAAGACGCCGGGGTTTATGTGGTTATTTCTCGAAGTCCCTGTCCTTTGTTGGAAAGGAGAGTGATCAAAAAACCCCAGAAGGTTTTCTTCCAGGTTGACGAATCCTGCGACGGCTGCGGGAGATGTCTCGAGGAGCTTGCCTGTCCGGCATTCTATCGAGAAAACAGCAGAGTCCAGATAAACCGACTGTTTTGTATAGGGTGCACTGTTTGTGCTCAAATATGCCGATCAGTTAAACCTGTGCGACTATCGTAAGCATGCGTACTTAAGGCATAAAAATTAGATATTTCCAGATGGATTTATGGAGGCTCACAAAATGGAAAGAGAAGATATGCTTCGAATATTCTTTGTTGGGGTAGGAGGGCAGGGGGTTTTACTTGCGACGCGTCTCATAGGGGAAGCAGGGCTTTTGGGGGGTGTCCCGGTGTCGATGAGCGAAGTTCACGGGATGGCTCAGCGTGGTGGAGTAGTGGAATCGACGGTCGTGCTGGGTAATCGAGCAAGTGCTGTTATCGGCGAAGGCGAAGCTGATGTGATGGTAGCCTTTGAGCCTTTGGAAGCCCTCAGGGCTCTTCCAAAGTGTCACAAGGGGAGTCTTGTAATAACCAACACTGCTCAAATTCCCCCTTTTTCTGTTACTCAGGGTGCTTCTAAGTATCCACCCATTGACGAAATCACGACAATTTTATCACGTGCGGTCGGCAATTTTTACACTATTGACGCTTTGAATATTGCATTAAGGGCGGGATCCGAACAGGCTGTCAATGTAGTGCTAGTTGGGTTTCTGACAGGTCTTATGGAGAATTATGGGAATAAAATTTTCCCATCTTTGGATTTGTTGACCAAAGCGACTGAATTGATAGTTCCTCAAAAATTTCTTCAGACTAACCTTAAAGCCTTTGAAATGGGCTATGAAGAGAGCAAAAAGATACGATGAACGGCAATTAGGTATCTAAAGATAACTAGAGGCAAAAATAGGCTTATTTCTAACCAATTTTGGAACTTATTTTGCTTATTTTAAAATTGAGCTTGACCGATTGAATCTATGAAGCGTAAAGATAGAGTGAGACGATGGAGGTAGCAGAAACTGATCGGTTTGATCAGATAATAATGTTAGCGCCCATATTAAGAAGTGGGAACGCAGCTCATGAGGAGCTGGGACCATGAGGATCAATCATGTAGAGATCCTTGAAAAAGTATGTAAGGACGTGATCGAGACAATTCTGATGTGTCTTGATCACGCAACAAAAGGAACGGTTTATTTAATAGGTCCCTTGCCAGAACTCAGGGCGGTCAGGGTAACATCAGGTATTAGAATAGATGGAAATGGAGAACTCAAATGGGGGCTTCCTGAAATATCTGATTACAACCATCCCGGAAAGACATGGTTTCAGTATCGCGATGAACCCGGGAGACCCCTTGAAGCAATGGCTTGGTGCGTGGAGCATCAAAAAAGTTGGACATCCGATAATCCTCTGGAAGATGCTCGCAGTGTTAGAAAACAATTGATGGGGGAACCGGAAGATTTTCATCACATGGAGCCGGTTTTGCTCAAAAAGAGTGAAATTTACGAACATCCGTTGACCATCGAAGATTATCCAACCACGTGGGATGGCAAACCGATATGGCAGGATACCGATTATGCTGTTGTAGCTATCATAAAGATTCACTTTCTGCCGAATACCGTCAAAAGGGGCGATAAATCAACCAAGCTTATTAAACAACTTGCCAGGCGCTTTGGGTCAGAACTTTTGTCGCTTCACCTTAGACAATTCTTCTATGAGGCAAGGCGTCAACTCGATCAGATGCGTATTGAAAGTTGTAATGTTCTGGCTCATGACCTTCGTAATCCTATCATGAAGCTGGGTTTCATTGCATCAGCTATTAACACCGAAATAGCTTTCTTTCGGGAGTTGTGGGAAGAATATGTTGTAAGTTGTGTGCCCGGGCTTAAATCGAAAAAGGAGATTTTACAGGAACTAAATAGGTTAGCCTTAACCATAAGGAGTCGAGTCAACGACAACCGTTCTCTCTACGAAGCTCTGGGGCAGATCATTGAATACCAGCGAGAGCTTATCGCTTATAATTATTTGCCCGAAAAGGCTCGAGATAAGATCGATTATAACATTGAACCTTTGTGGTTGAAGACGTTGAAAGCCTTAGACCAGGAAGGAATGGTTTCTTCAGAAGAGTTAGACCAGATTCAGCACAGTCTTGAACTTCTTAGGGAAGCGGTTTATTACGGCAGAAAAGATGAGATAGTCAAAGCAGTCAATCATGTACCGGAAGATTTTAAGAAAAAATGGTCAGATCTTGCTTACAGAGAATTTTCTTTCGATAACATAAAATTACTGGATGAACTGTTAGCCCTCATTGAACAAGCCCCCGTTGATATCCCTCATAGTCACCACATATATAGAAACCTCTTTTATTTGAAAACTTTAGCGGAGGTTGTGCAGGAACTTAATTCCCGTGTAGCCACCATTATTGATACGCTAAAAAACACTCGTCCTGTTATATCATGGATGATGGAACCTGCTCATGGTAACTCCATAGAGCTTCAAAAGGATTGGTGTTAAGGTTGTTATAAAGGTGACCCTAAAAAGCGGGTCACCTTATGTTTTTTAGTTCCGCAAGGTGAACAACTTTGAGCTAACTTCAATAAGTTGTGAACTTTCCTCATAGGCTCTGGCACAGAAAGAACCAAGGTGATTTCTAGTTTTATTAAAATCTTCAACCAGAGCTTGAAGATCTTTATCCTGTAACCATAGTGAGTATTCTTTTAAAATTTCCTGGATTAATGCGACAATTCGAGGGGTATGGGGATTCATCTGAGAAATGGCTCCGTATAGCCATCCACTTTGAGCGAACATACGTCCCAAGATGCTTATCTCCATTCTGTAAACCGGGCTTGTATATTCAAGGGTTTCTTCAATATCAATCCCTAGTTCTCTAATAACTCGCCCCTGAATCATGGTGCTAAGATGAAAGAGCACCTGGATGATTGACATGAGTTCGTCATGCCTTTCTGGCGGACATTCTTTAACCACCATCCCTTCAGCTTCGAATTCTAGTTTAAGTCTTTCCCAGATGGATGAATCAATGCGCACAGGGCAGGCTATGATAGTCTGCCCTGCAAAAGAAGACACACTTCCTCCAAACATAGGATGTAGTCCCACAACGGAGGCTTTACTCTTCAACATCGCCCGGATAGGTTCAACTTTGAGGCTCGAAAGATCCATGACTAGATGATCATCTGTAAGATATTGAGCGTGTTCTTCGATAATTTCTACAGTGCGGTGAAGAGGGACGGAGAAAACCACCACCTTAGAGTCTTCAATAACTTCCCTAGTTGTTTTTGGCGTATCCAGATCGGCAATTTCAACTTGATAACCTCGATTTTCAAAAAAACGCTTAAACAATCTGCCCATTTCACCTTTTCCGCCGATAATACCTAGTTTGGCATTGGGGGGAAACCAGGTATTGTTATCAGAACTTTTCATGGACCGTCCTCCAGCATTATCTAAATTTCCCGATCCAGAACATGAGCAATGCGTCGGAGTTCATCCATGAGCATTGCTAATTCTTCTGGTCTTAGAGACTGAGAACCATCGCTTAGGGCTTCTTCTGGTCTGGGATGAACTTCGATGATAAGCCCATCTGCTCCAGCTGCTACTGCTGCTTTTGCCATAGCCGGTACAAGATCAGCTCGACCGACTCCATGACTTGGATCAACAATCACAGGCAGGTGAGTGAGTTTTTTAAGCAAGGGGACAGCACTAAGGTCAAGAGTGTTACGAGTTTCTGTTTCAAAAGTTCGGATGCCTCTTTCACACAATATAACCTTTTCATTACCCTGACTTACAATGTATTCTGCCGCCATGAGTAATTCTTTAATTGTAGCGCTCATACCACGTTTAAGAAGAACCGGTTTTTCTATGTTACCCACTTCGGTAAGGAGCTTAAAATTCTGCATATTTCTGGTGCCTATCTGGACAATATCGGCGTATTTACAAACGAGAACTGTGTCTCGAGGATCCATGAGCTCGGTCACTATCATCATGCCGGTTTCTTCTCTGACTCTGGCTAGATATTCCAATGCCTGTTTCCCCAACCCTTGAAAGGAATATGGTGATGTGCGAGGCTTAAAGGCTCCACCCCTAAGGAAATTTACTCCAGTGGCTCGTAAAGCTCTCGCAACTTCTTCAAGCATTTCTCTACTTTCGACAGCACAGGGACCGGCAATAATTTGAATCTTCTTGCCCCCTATAGCATATCCATTGACCTTGATGATTGTATCTTGGGGCTTAAATTCCCGGCTCACGAGTTTATAAGGTTTTAGAATAGGCATCACCTTTTCGACGCCGGGCATAGATTCTAATGGAACTTCTTGAATGATCTGTTCATCACCTATGGCCCCAACGATAGTTCTGTGTTCACCCTTTGAGATGTGAACTTTCAGTCCAAGGTCTTCTAACCGCCTTGTAACTCTTTGAAGATCTTCCTGAGAGTGATCTGGTTTCATAACGATAATCATTGATGTTACCTCCTTTTTTATTAGTGTTTAATTGAGCGAAAATAAGTTAAAAAAACAAAAAAGCCGTGGGCTTTTCGGTATGCCCACGGCTTTTTTATCTTCCAGCGGTATATGGATCAGCTAACGCATACCTGGAGCCCATCCTCCCCTATGGTAGGAGCAATAATAATAAAAGTAGAGAGACTGCCAGGTATTCCGACCCATATAAATTCTTTTCCTTAACAACACCGTCAGTTAATGTTTAAGGACATTATCTAATCTATCGATTTTCTACTGCCAAATAAAGACCGATTTGTCAAGAAATCTTTTATTGTGTTCGGAAACCTCCTTTTACTGATGGTCACGGGGAACCGTAAAATTTGCAATGCATCGGTCGCCGAGGACGGCGACCCTCCCAATACCCTACCGCCGACTTGGGAGGGACGGCGTCCTCGCCGTCCGTTCTCTGGGTGCGCCCGGCACGGGCGCACCCAGAGAGGTGAGAGTCCTCCTGTGAGTCGATCACAGCGAGCGAAGGGAAGCGCAACTGCACTAGGATGACCGAGTGTGGGAAGGAAGCGTGGAACGAACTGACCGCCCCTATCCTGATTGACCCCATTGCCAAGGCAACCCTGCATGGAAAAAATTTTTGAACACTCCCAAAAATCTTTTGATACGGATTTAAGAAGGGGCTAAGCCTTTATAACCTCATCAGAACATCTGTTTCTGCTTTTCCTCCGAAGAATGGCAAACTCACTTCCTTATCACTACCCCTTTGAGTCCTTCCTTTTCATTAAACATAGCCATAAACCGCACAGCAGATTCTCGACTATCAAAGTTTCCAACTGTTACTCTATACCAGGTTTCATTTTTAACCACCGTCTCATGTCGAGATACCATGTATCCCTTGGCTTTTAGGGTTTGTTCCAGCTTTCCTGCGTTTTCAGCGCTTTTGAAAGAAGCCACGAGGACTGTGTATTTTTCGCCAGTGCTTTCGATGGTGGTTGTTGGAGGTGTATCTACAACGTCTAATTTAGAACGTTCCTTGTCATCTAAAACAGGGCTGGGTGTTACTGCTACATAAGACGAAGAAGACTCCTTCGGTGGTTGAAGGGAAGTAGTTTTACGAGGCGTCTTTGTGGTTTGCAGTGTTGTGGATGAGTGAACAATGGGTGTTATCCGACTGGTTGATTCCGCAACTGGTTTAGAAAGTTCCTTATGATAAGCTAATTCTAGTTGCATTTCACCGGGAGAAGGGGAAGCCTCTTGTTCTTTCTTTGTTTCAGCAGATACCTTCTTGCCAGGGTTGTAACCCATAGCAAGAGCGATTTTCTGGAGCAAAGAGAGTTTCCCTTTGTCTTCAGGAAAGTGTTTTCCTACTGTAACACCTACATAAAATACCCATACAAAGCTGAAAAAGAAGATCACGGCTAAAAGGCAGGACTGTAAAAGTGTGAGTTCGAAGGAAAGAGTTCGCTTTTTCTCCGAACCCCTAATGTTTCTATAGGAGGATGGCTCTTCTCGAGCCATCCTCCTATAGTAATTGTTTGTCGTGTTCCAGCGGTGTCCTCGCAAATCCATTTTACATTTTATCCGGTGCTGAAACTCCTATAAGGTTCAAACCATTTTTGAGCACGATATGTATGGATACAGCGAGCGCTAACCTAGCCTGAGTTAGCTCTTCATCATCGGTAAGGATCCTGTGGTGATTGTAATAGGCATGGAAGGTGGATGCCAATTCGTGAAGGTAGTAAGGGATACGGTGGGGCTCAAAGCATTCGGCGCTCTTCCTTAAGACGAAAGGAAATTCTCCAAGAATTTTTGCCAGTTGAATTTCCTGAGGTTCTTCCAGACGGTCGAGATGTTTGAAAGCCTTTTCCATATCTATTGCAACACCTCGTTCACTTGCCACACCTAGTAAGCTACTTATCCTGGCATGGGCATACTGAACATAATAGACAGGATTTTCGCTACTTTGTGCCTTTGCCAGTTCAAGATCAAAGTCTAGAGGACTGTCAGAGCGACGTGTTAGGAAAATGTATCGAGCGGCATCAACACCAACCTCATCCATTACTTCTCTAAGGGTAACGAATTCACCAGCTCGAGTTGACATCGCTACCGGTTGCCCGCCCCTAAGGAGATTTACCAATTGTACAAGGATAACATTTAACTTTTCCGAATCAAACCCCAGAGCTTGAACGACTGCTTTGATTCTTGGCACATAGCCGTGATGATCAGCTCCCCAAATATCAATTATCCTATCAAATCCTCGCTCCATTTTGTTCCAGTGATAGGCAATGTCAGCGGCGAAGTAAGTTTTTGCTCCGTTGCTTCTAATTATAACTCTGTCCTTTTCATCCCCGAAAAGAGAACTCTTAAACCATATCGCACAATCCTGTTCGTATATGAAGCCACGGCTTCTAAGCTGATCAATTGCTTTTTCTACCATTCCTTCGTGGTGAAGCCTTTCTTCGCTAAACCACTCGTCGTAGGTTACTCGAAAATCCTCAAGATCTTTTCTTATGCCGTCAAGAATCTTTTGCGCCGCATACTTTGAACAAATTGGAACCACTTCCTCTTCCGGAAGATCGATGTATCTGGTTCCTACTTCTCGAAGAAAATCCTGAGCAAGTTCTTTCATGTAGTCGCCTCGGTAATGATCCTCAGGAAATTCTATGGACTTACCTGAAAGCTCCAGATATCGCAGGTAGAGACTTCGCCCGAGAA
Organism: Thermodesulforhabdaceae bacterium; assembly: GCA_037482015.1. NCBI lineage: Bacteria > Pseudomonadati > Thermodesulfobacteriota > Syntrophobacteria > Syntrophobacterales > Thermodesulforhabdaceae > Thermodesulforhabdaceae bacterium. The sequence goes on along the minus strand of JBBFKT010000002.1, from coordinate 202,742 downwards.
TGTTCATCTGCTTGCCGACATCGTTTATGTAGTATTCGCGATGGACTCTATAACCACATGCATCGAGTATTCTAGAAAGAGCGTCTCCCACAGCGGCACCGCGACCGTGACCTACATGTAAAGGTCCCGTGGGATTTGCGCTAACAAATTCTACTTGCACAAACTGTCCCTTACCAATATCTGTTCTGCCAAAATTCTCCCTTTGCTCAAAGATCATCGGAATTACTTGTTTAAAAGCTTCCTTTCTGACAAAGAAGTTTATAAACCCTGGACCTGCAATTTCCAGTCTATCTAGAATATTTGATCCAAGTGAAGTTATGGGCTCTTTCAGTTTTTCAGCAATCTCTTTGGGGTTCTTCTTTAGACTTCTAGCAAGCACCATTGCCGCATTGGTTGCATAATCTCCATGCTGAGCTATAGAAGGAATTTCAAGTTCTGGCTCAAAATCTTCGTTAATTCCAAATGTATCTTGTAAGGCTTTGCGAACGATGAAGGAAAGTTCCTTTCTTACCAGTGCCATCTTGTTGCGCCTCCACTATCTGTGAGATGGTAGGGAGCACAAGATCGTGCGCCCTAGAGTTAAAATCAGATCGGTCTTCGTGAACACACAGGAGCAAAAATTTCTCATTCTTGTGTCTCAATGTAGCGCTTTACTGGATTTGAACCAATTCTACAATAGATTTCGTAACTGATTGTTCCAACTTTTGAAGCAAGTTCGTCGGCGCTAATTATTTCCTTGCCTTGATACCCTAGCAGGACAACTTCTTCACCTTCCCTAGGAAAGGTAGAAAGATGGGATACATCGACAGTTATAAGGTTCATTGACACTCTTCCCACAACGGGACATCGTTTTCCCTGGATCAAAACTTTAGCCTTGTTGGAAAGAGCTCTAGGATAGCCATCGCCGTAGCCAATAGAAACCGTGGCAATAACCATGGGCTCAGGGGCAACAAAGCTTCTTCCGTATCCAATTGGAGTTCCAGAAGGAACTTTCTTTACCTGGAGAATACGAGCTTTCAGACTCATTACAGGTTCAAAATCCTCTGCAAAGCTCGTTGGGCCATAAAGCACCAACCCAGGTCGAACCATTGTGTAATGGGATTCAGGATATCTGACAGTGCCGGCGCTGTTGGCAATATGGATGTAAGGCGGAAGTCTATTTAATGAACTTTGCATGTGGTTTAAAAAATTCCGAAATCGTGCAAGCTGAGTAAGCGGAAAAGATGACGATTCGTCGTCTGCATCGGCAAAGTGAGACATCACTCCGATAGGGCTAATCCATAGAGAATCTTTAAGTTTTGAAATGAGTTCAGAAAGTGATTCCTCTCTGAAACCCAGGCGCCCCATTCCGGTATCTATTTTTATATGGACAGGGAAGGGCATAAGTCGCTTTTTACCGGCGGTTTCACACAGATAAAGTTGTTCCATCGTATAAACCACGGGGGTTATGTTTCTAGCTAGAGCTTCTTCGTATTCGTCTGGAAGTAAACCGGAAAGAACAAGAATAGGAGTTGTAATGCCCACATCTCTGAGAATAACGGCTTCCGAAAACTTGCTTACAGCGAGCCATTCTGGTTTCAGTTGGAAAAGAGCTTTGGCAACCTTAATCATTCCATGACCGTAAGCTTCGGCTTTTACGACCGGAGCAACCGAGACGCCCGGCTTGACTAGATTTCTTATACGCTGGTAGTTTCTTTTAAGAGCGCTAAGATCGATTTCAACCCAGTTATGCAACGGCTATATTCCTTCTAGCATAAATAAAAGTTAACCCATCAAATCTCTAGACAGAAGCCCAACTCATGTGTTATTTATCTTGACCGGATCGGGACGTGGCTCAGCTTGGTAGAGCGCTGCGTTCGGGACGCAGAAGTCGCTGGTTCAAATCCAGTCGTCCCGACCATCATACATATGCAAAATCGAGAAGCACCCACTCACCTAATTGCGATAGTGACACTCCTGAAAATGATTGTTTTGTTTCAAAAGCAACCCTGACGCTCTTCTCTTGTTCTTTAAGAATACCAGAAAGCACAAGCCTCATGACGGTTTTTCTGGTCAAAAGAGGAGCCATCTCTATAAGCACATTCGACTGTATGTTAGCAATAACAACATCAAAGGCTCCATTAATTTCCGAAGGCTCACCTACGAAAAAGTTGATTTTTTCATAAACGTTGTTTTTAAGAGCATTTTCCCGAGCGACGCTTATAGCTTCGGGGTCGTTGTCTATGGCGGTGATGGAACCGAAACCAACTAGAGCGGATGCTATGGCAAGGATGCCCGAACCTGTTCCCACGTCTAGAAGGGATATTCTGGAAAGGATTTCTCGGTTAGCAAGAGCGAAACGATCAATCCATTCGAGACATAATCTTGTTGTTTCGTGGTGTCCAGTGCCAAATGCCATACCTGGATCTATAGTTATCACAAGACGGTTCTGGTCATTATGGGGCGGAAATTCCCAGGATGGGCATATAAGAAATTTCTTGCCAACTTCAATGGGTTTTATGTGTTTTTTCCATTCTGATTCCCAGTCCGAATCATCATAGGATTCTATGGTTACCTTTATAGGCTGTGAAAGAAAAGAATTGGCAAGATTGGATATGGATGAGATGATAAATTGTTGTTCTTCGGTTGATGCGGATAATTCAAGAATGTTGGATGAAAGTTGTAGCACAGGTCGTTGAAGGTTCATAGCGATCATTGATGTAAACTCGTCCATGAGCGATTCATCGACATTGGAGTCTATTCGAACCTGAAGCTTGTAAACAGTTTGTTTAGTCATAAATATTAGCCCCTCAGGAATTTTTTTGTAACATATGCCTGGAAAGAATAACTCAAATGTAATGATTTCGGAAGGGGGTTATTTAAATATTGAACTATCGTAATTTCGGCCTTAAATGGTAGAACTAACTTTTAGTTTACATAATATACATTATCGGAAGATAAACATAAAGCCTACCTCTATAGATCAAAATGATGCCGTGTCAACCAACAATGAGGGTGTTCTAAAATTTCCCTTACGGGGTGGCGAAATATAAAAAGTCAGGGACGAAATTCAGCTTGGAAAACCTTCCCGGACTCAGGTAGCTAAAAAACGACCTCAATATACGATTCACCGCATAACTGTAGGGGGCGACACATGCGTCGCCCCTAAAATTTATTACGGAGTTCTTTAGGACACACCTATAGCGAAAATAGGGGTGTTGTAGGGGCGATCTCGACCGGTCGCCCCCAGAAACCGGACGGCGGTAAAATACTGGGAGAGTCGCCATCCTCGGCGACCAAAATAGAGGCTAAAAATCTTCCACCCCTACCGACATCTTTTTAGAAGACCATCCCCTGTTTCATGAAATTGTCCTTTATTTGGAATCTTTTTAAGTTCTTACGTTTTGATCACGCTAGAATAAGATCGTTGGTTGAAATAGCGCATCATATGTAGGGGCATGACATGCCATGCCCCTACGATACGGCTCGCGTTATCGTCGTGATTTTTTAGAACACCCTCACCAACAATCGTATTTCTACGACCACACAGGATCCCTAAAAAGAAATTAGCGGTTTTGCCTGCAAGCATGATTTGTTAAAATTTATTCAGCCTTGACCTAAAATAGACAAAAAAGTAGAAACGATTTGCAAATATAATCAAATTTTACGGAGGTAGCTTTGAAGGTTGGAAAGTTCAAAAATAGCTATTCCTGTTTCAGTAAATGGTTTTACGCTTTTTAGGTTTACCGCTTTGGATGAAATTCCCGGCTTAAAATACGGCATCTTCGGAAGGTCCGGTGGTGTAAGCCCTCCACCATACAACTTCCTTAATGTTGCTTTTTCTACCGGTGATTCTGAAGAAAATGTACTCAGAAACACTGAGCTGGTTCGTGCGGAATTGAATTTTTCACGTCTCGCAAGCTGTAGCCAGGTTCACGGAAGTAAGATCGTCGTTATTGACGAAAATCTTCCCTTGCATAAGTCGGAATCAATACTTATTCATCTTGGTGAGGCTGATGCAATGGTAACCAATCTTCCTGATATTGGACTGATGGTTAAAACGGGCGACTGTCAAGCAATAATTTTGGTAGATCCTTCGCGTCATGTTGTAGCTAATGTTCACTGTGGATGGAGAGGAAATGTCCAAAATATTGTCAGCATGGTGGTAAATGTTATGAAGCATCGATTTGCTTCGCAGCCTAAGGATATCATAGCCGCCATAAGCCCCTCACTTGGCCCCTGCTGCGCCGAGTTTGTTAGCTACAGGGACATCTTTCCGCAGGCATTTTGGCGTTTCCAGACAAAGGAAAATTACTTTAATCTCTGGGATATTTCTGTAACTCAATTAGTTAATGCGGGACTTAGGCCTGAAAATATTTATGTGAGTGGCTGGTGTACTCGCTGTCACCCTGAATATTTCTTCTCTTACCGCCGAGAAAAGAAAAGTGGTCGTATGGCTGTGGTCGCAGGTTGGAAGGAGTAAAAATTGTCATGAAGAAACATCTTGAAAAAGCTATAATAATTGAAAATCGCTCTCTGACGGCATCTATCTATCACCTTGTTCTAAAGGCTCCAGATATTTCCAAGGAAGCTCGTCCAGGTCAATTTGTAATGGTAAGAATTAGCGACGGTTTGATACCTCTTCTTCGTCGTCCCTTTTCTTTCTTTCGGATTAGAAAAGATGAAGGCATTGTGGAAATAGCTTACAGATTGGTCGGCAAAGGAACCATGGCTTTGTCCAGAAAAAAGGAAGGCGAGGAACTTGATCTTCTTGGTCCTCTGGGTAATGGCTTTCGTTTGCCACCCGCCGAAGTCAAAACCGTTTGGGTGTTGGCTGGAGGGATAGGCATTGCTTCGGTAATGTCTCTTATAGAAGAAATCAGGTTGAAGCGACCCGATGTTCACCTTGTGCTTTACTACGGTGCAAAATCGTCATCTGATTTTCTGAGTATTTCTGAGCTGTCCAGATTATGCAGCGAAGTTAAATATTCAACCGATGATGGAAGCTTTGGTTTTTGTGGATCTGTTCTAGGTTGTGCTGTTAATGATTGTGAAGCATCAAAGGTTCTTCCTTCATATCTTTACGCTTGCGGTCCACCTGTTATGCTTGCTCATGTGGCTAAATGGGCGCTTCAACACAACATCCCTTCTCAATTTTCCCTTGAATCCCTTATGGGCTGCGGAGTCGGAGCATGTCTTGGATGTGCAATACCTAAAAAGAATGAACTTTCTAATAGTCCTTCATATGTTCATGTATGTTTTGAAGGTCCGGTTTTTTCTCCTGATGTTATTAAGTGGGAGCAGTATCTATGAACGGTGATGTGATTCCTGATATTTCGGTAAATCTTGGTCCCATAAGCCTTAAAAATCCGGTTATGGTAGCTTCAGGGACTTTCGGATATGGTAGAGAATACTCAGATGTTGTTCCTCTGGAAGAAATTGGAGCCGTTGTAGTCAAAGGTATTTCGCTAAAACCTCGCCCAGGAAATCCTCCTCCAAGACTTGTAGAAACTCCTGGGGGTCTTATAAACGCTATTGGTCTGGAAAATGTGGGGCTGGATGCTTTTCTTTCAGATAAACTTCCTTTTTTGCGTAAGCGAAACATACCAACAATTGTAAATATCTTTGGTGAAACGATAGATGAGTATGCCGAAATTGCTAGAAGGTTCAACAGCGTGGATGGAATTTTAGCTCTGGAGATTAACATCAGCTGCCCCAACGTTAAAGCAGGTGGTGTGACATTTGGATCTGACCCAATTATGGCGGCATCTGTAGTGCAAACAGTGCGATCTGCTACTAACCTACCCCTTATTACTAAACTCTCCCCTCAAGTAACATCCATAGCCGAAATAGCTAAAGCCGTAGAAGAAGCAGGGACTGATATTATATCTTGCATTAATACTATTCCCGCCATGGCAGTAAACATTTATTCTAGAAAACCACGCCTTGGAAATATTACGGGTGGACTTTCCGGACCAGCCATAAAACCTATTGCACTTCGGTGTGTCTATGAGGTGGTGAAAGCGGTCAAAGTGCCGGTTATTGGCATTGGAGGCATTACAACAGCAGAGGATGCTCTGGAGTTTCTCCTGGTTGGAGCCAAAGCAGTTCAGATTGGGACGATGAATTTCGTAAATCCCAGGACAGTTATTGAAGTGCTTGACGGGATAAAGAGCTTTATGAAATCTCAAAGAATCGCTCGCATTGAAGATTTTATAGGAAGATTAGAAAATCTCCAATGACGAAGAAAGGGTTTGTTATTATGAGCGAAACATTTGAAATTGTTCCATCAGGGGCTTACGTCGTAGAAAAGTCACAGCCGAAACTTCTGGAAGCTTATCTTGGGAGTTGCGTCGGGTTAACCATTGTGGATAGAAAAAACGGCGTTGGAGGACTTTACCATATATTACTTCCTGAACCGCCCCTCCCAGATACGACATACCAGCGGGAAGCCTATGCTAAAAGCGGACTCCCAATTTTTTTCAATGAGCTTATACGAAAAGGTGCCGACAAAAGCAGGCTTGAAGCAGTGGTTGCTGGCGGTGCTCTTATTGCTCCCGCCATAACCGAAGATTTCTACATGAATGTGGGTGGAAGAACTTTAATGATTGTTGAAGAATTTCTCAGAGATAAGGATATTCCCATTGTGTATGGCGAAACTGGAGGTTTTTTCTCGTGTAAGATTACTCTCAATTTGCAGACCATGAATACTAAAGTAGAACCTATTGGGGAAAAGGCTACCAAGGTGACACCTCCTTCTAGTTTTAAGGTTAACCGTTATGACATCATTGAGGTGATTCCTCGAATTCAACCTATTCCTCAAATTGCGCTTGAAATTCTTGCTATGTTGAGATCAGGTAACTATGACATGGCTCTTGTTGCTGACAAAGTAGAAAAGGACCAGGTAATTAGCGCCAAAATCTTGGGATTGTGCAATTCGCCGTATTTAGGATGTCCTACCCCTATTACTTCTATAGAGCGAGCTGTTGTTTTACTGGGTGAGCGTCGATTACTGCAAATGATTCTTTCAGCTTGTTGTCATGAGGTCTTTGCTACCAGAGTGGGCGGTTATTCCATGTGTCGTGGAGGTTTATTCCGCCATTCATTAGTTACTGCCCATCTTGCTGAAACTATTGCTGGTATTTTGCACCTTTCTGAGGGAGAAGCATATACGGCAGGGCTTCTTCATGATATTGGTAAAGTAGTGCTGGACCAGTATATTCATCATGTTGCTCCCCTTTTTTATCGAAAAGCCCTTGTGGAAGGTGCAGATCTGAAGGAATTGGAGCGCCAATATTTTGGAATGGATCACGGAGAGGCGGGCAAACTTCTTGCCGAATACTGGCATTTACCGGCCGATATAACTGAAATTATAGAAAAACACGATGATGTTGAGAGTTTTTCAAAAATGAGTCCCATGACCAAAGTTGTTCTCATTGCTAATGTTATTGCTACTCGATTTGCTACACAGAATACTCTCTCTAGCTCACGGATTTCCAAATTTGATTGCTCTTCTTTAAGAAAATTGATGCCGGTAGAAGCATTTTATAGTCTTGTGGAGTCTATAACCACATATCAACGTATGGTGTGATTCATGGACAAGCTCTACTTTAAGTCCCAATTACCGGATTTCTCTGTAATAGCTTTCGACTGCGACGGTGTGCTTTTTGATTCGAGGGAAGCAAATGTGCTTTTCTACAATGCTATACTGTCAAGGATGGGGCTTGACACCGTAAAGCCCGAACAGGTAGAAGTCGTCCACATGCTTTCCGTTCGAGAATCGCTCGAATTCCTGGTTGGCAAAAATCGGCTTGAAGAAGCTCTTGCTTTAGCAAAAACCATCGATTTTGGACTTTTCAATACCTACCTGAGATTAGAACCTGGGCTAAAGGAATGCCTTGCTTTACTGAAATCATCCCGATACCATCTTGCAGTAGCAACAAACCGTACGACATCTACTCACGAGGTTCTGCGGCACTTTGATCTTCACAGGTTTTTCGATCTTGTAGTTTGCGCTCTTGACGTCCCTCGCCCAAAGCCTCACACCGATATGTTAGAACATGTCATTAAATCTTTTGGAGTTGAACCTCATCAGATTGTGTATGTTGGTGACTCCACTGTGGATGCCGAATGTGCTAAGGGGTGTGGAGTTTTCTTTGTAGCATACAAAAATCCCCGTCTCGAAGCGGCGTTACACATTGGAAGCTTCTACGAATTTATCGAATGGATAGATTCTACAAAAGCTTTATATAATATAGAGCATACAAGCCAGATGCCGGATGTTGGTTAAGGCTCCCCTACCCTAGTTGTTTATCCACTATGTTTCCAACAATTGGAAGCTTAAATCGTTCACCCTGGAAGGCTTTAACCATGCACACAAGCCATACAATGCAGGCGAATATAGCTATCAGGGCGTTTACGATCATAAACATCAAGCCTATAAGAGGGATGGCAGCAAGTTGCCCTATTATTACCGATACAACAGTAAACCCCAGAAATGTTACTGTGGACTGAGCGGCATGAAATCTGACAAATTCACTTTCCTTTTCAAGCAAAAGAAACAGTATGCCAGTAATCCATCCAAGAACATAACACAACATCGCTTCCAGGTTTTCCTCTAATCCCAGTTTTGTCTTCATAATGTTTCCCTTTCTCGTAAGAAGTGTTTTTATGGTTTTTCCGTTATCCCTAGAGATTGGACGATATTAGAAAAATCACGACATAAAATAAACCTGCCCCGCCGATAAGAGATTCAAGGTTTCAATTTTTAATTGACCCCTGAATGACTTCGTCTTCAATATTGGCAGGAGAGTTAAGAATAAGCAAGCTAGAATCTAAATTTGGTGGAAGGAGTTTTATGACTTGGGGTGAAAAATTAAGAAAAGCGCTTTTTTCAGATATCAAGGATAAGAGATCTTTACACTTTCTGTGGCTTCAGCAAACTGGGCGCTTGTTATATCTTACTCTCTGGAAATTTGGCAAAGATTCCTGTTTTGATCGTGCGGCCAGTCTCACCTTTGCAACTATTATCTCTTTAGTCCCTTTCGCCGTTCTCTTTGTTAGTTTTGTAGGACTTCTAGGCGGAGGAGAGCATATCATGCGCTACGTTCATCAAAAGATTCTCCCGGCCATCGCTCCAGAATTTCAGGACGAACTTATAGACTGGTTGCAACGTTATATATCTCCCACGGCTTTCAAAGCTGGACCTGCGGGACTAATCAATCTTGTAGCCGTGATAGGGCTTTTCATGGGTGCACTCAACATCCTCGTTACGGCTGAGAGAGTTTTCAACCACATATGGAAAACCAGGGCATCACGCCCCTATTTTCAGAAAGTCACTGCTTTTTGGGTGCTTTTGACTTCAAGCCCTTTTATAATCCTTGCGTCCATATCGATTGGCAATCTAGTTGCTCCGCCGGGTGGAGCCGTTGAGGCTTTCCTTGCTCAACATTGGTGGGCTCGGTTGATCTACCGGACAATTATGCCAATAGCTGTAGAATCAACCTGCTTTGGGTTAATGTATTTTTTCTTACCTTCTGTCAGAGTCCGAGCTGTTCACGCCGTTACAGCTGGAATCTTTGCCGCCCTGCTATGGGAACTTACCAAGCGAGCTTTTTACTTTTACGTATCTCATGCTGTAGGAGTAATCAACTTTTACAAACAAATCGCAACAGTGCCTCTCTTTTTCGTCTGGTTATTCATAACCTGGATTATAATCTTGTGGGGTTGCCAACTGTGTTATGTGCTACATTATAAAAAAATCCTTATGCGCCTTCAGGAAGGCGACTACCGTGAAGGACAGATGTATTCACCTTTCTTTCTTGGCTTATTTATACTTTTCAAGCTTTACGAAAATATGGTTGGGATGCACTCTTCCTCGTCTTTGGAAGAAGAAGTAGCCAATGAACTGGATATGCTTTCCACCGAGCAGATTAAGGCTATGTTGGAGCTTTTAATAGTGCATGGTTTTGTAGTGGAAGACGGACGCAACCCAGGAAGATATATCCTGGCTCGGCATCCATCGCTGATTTATATAGACGATGTAATGCGAGTCATTTATGAAAGCGAATTTCCAAAGGAGGCACGCAGAGTTCTCAAATGTAAGGAAGGTTTAGAAAAAGGAACAACTCCTTCCATTTCTAATCCATCGGATCAGCTGATTCGTGGAGTTATTCAGAACATTGGTGACATATACGCAAGAAGGAACCTGGAAACCCTCTGGAAAGAATTTGCCAATCTAGAAAGTAGTTCTGAAGACGATAAAAGGGACATGGAAAGGTTCAAAGATTTAAAGACTCCAGCAATTCATCTATAGTGTTCTGATCCACTATTTCTAGCTTTTTTGATTTCATAAGTTCTATTTGTTTTTTGACCTCTTCTCGTAACTCTTCATAGCTTCTTTCAAAACCTTCAGTTTTGGCTCTTTTCAATATTTCGGAAGCCAAGTATAATTCTAAAGTAATTTCTTCGATATTCTTGAGAGACGCTATAAGCTTTCTAATCTTTTGACCTGTAACATCCTGAAAGCCTAACAAAGTCAGAATTTCCAGAAGTTTTCGATTAATTTGTCCTAAAATGACCTTCACTCTGCCCGAATCCTTTAATTCTCCTATAGTATTTTGTATTTCTTCAATTTTATCCTGAATCAGTTCAATAATATCCATAATATTCAAAGTCGATGTTTCAGTAATTGACAAGACGCTATCGAGAATAGACTGAGATTCACCAATTGTTTCAAATGTGCCTTGCAATAGGTTTTTATCAATCTGCAACTCCTGCTTCATTGAAAATATTTCTTTATAAATTTTACCTATTCCTGTAACCACATCATCACTAAGCCCCTTGTAGAAGTCACTATCCGCAAGAGCTCTTTTTAACGCCGCAACAACCTCTTCTTGAACCGTTCTTTGAACAATTGTTTTTATTGATGGCTCTATTCTTCTGACAATGCAATCCGCTAACTTTTCAACGACCTTTTCATCAGATTCCACCATTTCTTCTACCCCTCATCAGAATAGTACATATACATATTGCCACCTTGTTCCTTTGCCTCATACATGGCTGAGTCAGCTTTCCTTACAAGGTCAAAAAGCTCTTTCCCATCCTCAGGACAGACTGCAATCCCTATACTTACTCCCACACTTAGTTTATGCCCACCTGCCGAAAAGGGTTCCGAAAGGATTTTAATAATTCTTCTGGCTAAGAGTCCTGCATGAATCTTTTCTACGAAACCAGGGGAGATGACAAGAAACTCATCTCCTCCCCATCTAAAGCACAAATCTGTGTTTCTTAAGGATCTGAGTAGCCTCTGAGCCACACCTTTCAAAACATCATCGCCAACTTCATGCCCAAAGTTATCGTTGACCTCTTTAAACCCGTCGAGATCCATGAAGAAGATTGCCACTTTTTTTGATTTGCTAGCCTGTTCAAGCATTTTAGGTTCTACAATGTTAAGATGATGGCGACTAAGAAGACCTGTTAGTTCGTCTCGCAACTCTTCTTTAGTAAATTCCTCAAAAATGAGAAAAAAATGTTCTTTAGGCAGCGAAACAACCTGCACAAAAACCGTCTTATCAGGATTTACTCGAAGGTAGAAAGATTTTGTATCCTGACTGGTTCCTCTTGGAAGTGTGGAGAATTGGTAACCACTAAGGATGTTTTTAGTCTTTTGATTCAGGAACAAAACGTTCTCTCTGAAACCAATTCCCAAAGGATAAGGCACATATTCCGCAATTGTTTTGGACGTCAGCCTAACGAGCTCAACATCGTCCATTTTTTAGGCTCCTTTTGCCATATCAACCATTTTTTGAACCAGCTTTTTGATTCCTTCAGCTACGTGCTTAATACTTGGTCCAAGCATGTATGCAGGAGTTGTAATAATTTTGTTTTTTTCGTCAACATGTATATCATCTACCGGACATAAAAAATGCACACCTCCCATGGCTTCTATCGCACGGGCGGTATTTTCATCAGTTCCAATGGTTACTTCAGGTTTCTTAGCACTGAGCGCCTTTGCTATGAGAGCCGGCGCAATGCAGACAGCTCCTATGGGCTTTTTGGCTTCCACCATTTCTCTTAGGAGCCTTTCAACGTCAGGGTGAACGGTGGCATTTGGCCCTTTGAAGGCAAAGTCGCAAAGATTTTTAGCCGCTCCGAATCCTCCGGGTATGATCAATCCATCCAGATCAGAGGCTGATACATCTCGGACATCCTTAATCTGTCCGCGAGCAATCCTTGCCGATTCCACAAGCACATTCCGTTTTTCTGGCATTTCTTCCTGGGTCAGATGGTTAATGACATGATACTGATCCACATTAGGAGCCATGCATATAATTTCTGCTCCGGCTCTATCCAGTTCCAATAAGGTGATAACAGCTTCGTGGATTTCGGATCCATCAAAAACACCACAGCCTGAAAGCAGAACTCCAATTCTAGCCATAGCCCTTTTCCTCCTCTTTCCTTGAGTTTTCAAAGGTCAAGTGATAATAATTTACTTCGGTTTTGTTGGATTTGCAAAAATTTTTATAGGAGGAATTAACTGTGCAAATGGGTGTGGTTACTCGATTTGCTCCAAGTCCTACGGGACATCTTCACATCGGGGGAGCTAGGACGGCTATCTTCAATTGGCTTTTTTCGAGGCATCACGGGGGAAAGTTTATTTTGCGTATTGAGGACACAGATACACAGCGTTCGACGGCAGAATACACCGAATCCATTCTTGAGTCGCTCCGATGGCTTGGAATTGATTGGAACGAAGGCCCCTATTTTCAAACTCACCGCCTTGAACTTTACCAGGCCTATGCTGATAAGCTTTACAGTTCTGGTTGGGCTTACTACTGTGAGTGTAGCCCCGAAGAAGTAGAACAAAGAAGACAGGAAGCCCTTGCTAAAGGACTTAAGCCCAAATATGACGGCACCTGCAGAGATAAGGGGCTTACACCAGGACCTGGAAGAGTGCTTCGCTTTCGGTGTCCTCAAACTGGCACCACAGTGGTAAGGGACATCATCAAAGGGGTTCTTTCTTTCGACAATTCCGAACTTGACGATCTGGTTCTGATAAGAAGCGACGGCATACCGACTTACAATTTCTCCGTCATAGTTGATGATATTACGATGGGCATTACCCATGTAATTCGGGGCGATGATCATGTAAACAACACACCCAAGCAGGTGCTGCTATATCAGGCTCTGGGTGAAAAAATCCCGGAATTTGCTCATGTGCCTCTGATACTGGGACCGGATCGCAAAAGGCTCTCCAAGCGCCATGGAGCCACATCTGTTATTGCCTACCGAGAAATGGGGTTTCTTCCGGAGGCGCTTTTCAACTATTTAGTTAGACTGGGATGGTCTTACGGGGATCAGGAAATTTTTACGAGAGAAGAACTCATAGAAAAGTTTTCTTTGGAAAATGTGGGTTCTTCTGCCAGTATTTTCGATATGGAGAAACTAAGATGGCTTAACGGGCACTATATTAGACAGAAAAGTCCCGAAGAACTTGTTGACCCGCTCCTCCCATTTCTTAAGGCAAAAGGCTATCCTGAAAAGCCCAAGGATTATCTCACTAGAGCCATTCAAACCCTACAGCCTCGCTGTGCCACTCTTGCCGAAATGGCAGATGCAATGGATTTTTACATGCTGGACGAAATCTCATACGATCCCAAAGCGGCTGGAAGTTTTCTTACTCCAGAAACAGCCGGCTTTCTGGAAGAAATCATTGAGACTTTTTCGTTGAATAAGGGCAATTTTGAAGAAAAGGCTCTTGAAGAACTATTTCGCCGCCTGGCAGAAGAACGAGGCGTAAAGCTTAAGGTTATCGCTCAGGCTGTGCGTGTTGCTCTTACCGGAAGGACTGCAAGTCCCGGGTTGTTTGAAATTATGGACATTCTTGGGAAAGATATAGTGATTAGGCGCTTAAAAAAAGCTCTGGATGAAGCTCGGAAATAACCGAAATTTATAAATCTATGCTGATGAGGGTAAGGGCAATGTCCTCTTTAAGGCTGTTCGGAAATTATCCCTTATTTGGAATCTTCTTAAGCCCTTACGTTTTGATGACGCTGGAACAAGACCGTTGGTTGAAATAGCGCATCATGTATAGGGGCATGGCATGCCATGCCCCTACTACGGTAGGGCAACCACGGGTTATCGCCGAGATCTTTTTCCAACAGGTTCATGTCCTCTTTTGAAACAGCTCCTGTCCAAATGTTCTTGATCTTTTCTATATCTTATGTAAAAAAGAGTCGTTGAAGCAACCCGCATGAAGCGTTAATTTCTAGCAGTTACTCAACAAGTAAAAAGCCAGGTAAAAAGCCAGCGAAGGGCTCATAACCTCTCGAAGAGGTTTGAGCCCTTTTTGTTTTTGAAATTCTATCTCGATAAATGGAGGGTAAACATGAAAGACAGGAAACTTCTAAAAATTTTGGCTATCTTGGTTGTTGGATTATGGAGTCTTTTGGGATTTCAGGCAGGTAGTATTTTTGCTGAAACAGACTTAAAAACGTCGGAAGAAAGCCAGGAAAAGAAGAGCGAAGATTCGGAAAGGGCCCCCACCTTAGAAACAATCACCGTTACAGCTACTAAAACCGAAGTCGATCCTAGAACTGTTCCTTTTACGACTTGGTCTGTTGAGAGAAAAACTATTGATGAACAACCCAGCTTTTATATGAATAATGTAGGAGAACTTATTAGGGATCTTCCCGGTGTGCATGTAGCTCAGTATTACCCCTGGGGACCTCCCTGGATCCACCTCAGAGGCACAGGCTATTTCATAGGTCGAACGGTGTATCTGGTGGACGGACTCCCAGTTTGGTCTTTTCTTGCAACGACTCTTAATCCTCACGACATTGAACGAGTTGATGTCGTCCTTGGTCCATCTTCGGCTCTCTACGGTGCCAACGCTTCCGGTGGAGCCGTTAATTTTGTTACTCGAAGTGGCAAAAAGGATATGGGAGCTGTGGCGGAAATGACTTACGGAAGCAATGATACCTATCGTCCCCATGTTCATGTAGGAGACCAGGTCGGTAATTGGAATTACTATCTTTCCTACTCTGGAGATTACTCGGATGGCTATAAAATGAAACCCCTTGATGGTATGGTTCAACTGTGGAAGCTGGGAAAAAAACAGTATCTCGTTGATGCTTCTATGGAAGATAACGAATACAAACATTCTTTTTTCAGCGGGAAGGTGGGATGGGACAACAACTCTGGAACAAAAGCATGGTTGAGCTTCAACTTTGTAAACCGTTATCTCTATGGTGGACAGCCCAATCTGATTCTTGATGATTACGGGGATCAAGCCATTACGACAGCCCATATAGAAACGCCCATAAATTCTTTTGCTAAGTTCAAGCTCACAGCGGCATACCAATACTATGATCATCCTCAACAATACAATGTAGGACTTTCGCTTGACTCCAAAGGTAATCTACTCTTTGATCCAACTATTTCATCCAGGAGAACGTGGGAAGTAAAGCGTTACCCCGCAGAAGCTCAGGTTGACCTTTCTATATTGAAAAACAATATCTTTACCGTGGGACTCTTTGGAATTCGTGAGGATGAATACCGGCGTGATGATTTTTATAAAGATAAAAAGAGTTCGACTTATGAAGTCTCTACCGATCAAACCGCCTTTTACATTCAAGATCAGATCTTTCTTTTAGACAATAAGCTTTCCCTGATTGGCGGCATACGTTACGATAGATGGAAATTTCACGACATCTTTGTAACCGAATCGAATCCTCAGGAACCGGATAGTGTTTCCAAGGATACCTGGACATACCGTGGAGGCATAAAATATAACGTCAATGATGTGCTTTCTATCAGATCGTCGGCCGGCACTGCCTATTGGCCTGGGACACCTCTATGGTATTTTCAACGCATCACTACCGGCAAAACCTGGCGAGAGCCAAATCCTAATCTCAAACCCGAAAAGACCTGGATGGTGGATTTTGGCGCAGATTTTACCTTTGCCGAAACTAATACCATGTTTAGCGCTACAGGGTATTACGGCAGAATCCGCGATATAGTTTCCTATCGCTACGATGAAAACCCCTATGTTCAGGGGGGAACCATCATTAGAAGTCAAAATCTTGGTGAAGCTGAAATTTACGGGCTGGAACTCTATGGAAAACAAAAGCTTTTCGGGAAATTGTGGCTCACGGCGTCTCTTACATTGAACCATTCCGAAATAGTAAAGGATCCAAAAAACAAAGGACATGAACTTCGTAATGCTCCCGATTATTGGGGTAGTGTTGGGATTGCTTACCTGGATCCTGACTTTGTTAACGCTAACCTTCTAGTTCGCTTTTCGGACGACCGCTACTATGATGATGAAAATACGGAACTTCCATTTTTCCACATGAAATCTTATCAGACAGTTGATCTAAAAATTTGGCGCGACTGGAAGATAGCCTCCAACTGGGTGCTTACCACATCCATTTCAGCCGTAAACATTTTTGACGAGGACTACGAAACCGAGATCGTGTATGTAAATCCAGGGCGTTATGTTGAAGGTTTGGTTAGCGTTAAGTGGTTATTTTAATGTTTAGCATCCTTAATTAAGCAAAGCCCATCCCTACGTAGGGATGGGCAAAGCTAGTGGCTTATATTAACCATGAAGAAGTGGATGATTACTGTATTGATCCTGATACCCGCTGTTTCCATGGGAAACACCTTGACCATTGGTATAGGAAGAAGTTTCTACGATGGTCAGGAAAGCCCAACCTTTCTTCATGGTTCTACCAGATCCTGGGAAGCTCTCGTCGATCTTGACGATCAACTCCAGCCTGTTCCATGGCTTGCCGCATCATGGACCAGTAGCCCTGACAAGCGGACATGGACTTTCACAATCAGAGAAAATGTAAGATTTCATAATGGTGATCCCCTTAGAGCCCAGGATGTAGTAGCATCTATTAGAAGACTTAAACTAAATCCCAAGTTCGATCCTCTCGGTAGGTATGAAATATTGGAAACCATTGAAGCACTTGATGAAAGGCATGTGGTTTTCAGGCTATCTCGCCCCTGTGTCTTTTTCCCTAGTCTTGTGGCTTATTACGGAAGTCCCATATTTCATCCTTCTAGCTGGGATGAAAGGGGAAGGATCAAGAGATTCATTGCTACAGGACCTTATAAACCAGAAACCATCATTCCCGATGAGCGGATAACTCTTGTAAGAAATGACGACTACTGGGGCATGGGCCCTCCTTATGAGCGCATTACCTTTCGTGTCCTTCAGGATCCCTACGCTCGATTGATTGCCCTGGTCTCAGGTAATATCGATGCAATTATTGATGTTGGTGGCATATTGCCAGATCAAGAACGAGTTCTACGCAATTATCCAGGTATGGTAGTAAAGTCTCGCGAGGTAGCCACAACCCACTATCTTATTTTCAACACTGGTCGATCTCCTTTTAATAACAGAGATTTTCGAAAATGGCTTGCTGGAACTATTGACCGTCAAGCTATCATAGATAGCCTATTAAATGGTGTTGCCGTCATCGCTCTAGACCCCTACACCAGGTTGAACAAAAGCTGGAATTTTCCCCTTCTCAAATTTGCCCCCTTCCCTTTTCCTGACGAATATTTAAATATCAGCTCTGATACAGTGGTGATTCTTCTACACAGTAATACTGTATCAAGATGGCCTTACCTTGAGATTGCACAGATAATTGAAAGAATCCTGGGAAACAAAAACATAAAAACTAAAATAGTTGTTAGAGAAAAGGGTCTATATTCTTCCATGATGAGAAATGGGCAATTCCATATTGCGATCCAGCCTTTTACTATGATGACAGGTGATCCGGACTGTTTTTATTCGTTTTTCCTGAATCAAACAAAATGGCGTCATGGTGAAACAGAGAAACTTATTCAGTCAGCTAAAGAAGCCCTGGATGAGAGTGTTAGAGCCGAATTATATCGTCGCCTTGAGGAAATCATGCTGGAAGAAGTTCCATTGTTGCCGCTTTTTCAAGACGTTGCCCTATACGCTTATCGCACCAGCGTAGGCCATGTTAACATGGATGCGCTTTTTAGACCAGTTTTTGGAGGTTCTGATAGTCGGTAATGAAGAAATTTAATGATTTGATAAGAAGAGAGGAATTCTGGGAAAATTTATGGCACGAGATTGTAGAAAACACTGTTGTTCTTAAGACTCAGTGGTCAAATCCTGAAAGATGGAAACAGTTCTACGATACTGTTGGTCCGATGTTCGCCGATTTATGGGGCGATTCGGAAAGGCTTGGCATGGAAATAGCGGGTCTTCTGTATCGAGAAGGTATCATAGGAGAAGAAGATCGAGTGCTCGATGTTGGATGCGGTTCTGGATGGCTCTCCCTTGGGCTCGCCCGGTTTTCCTCATCTGTAACAGCATTGGATTATTCATCCAAGATGGTTCAACATCTTAGCAATATGGTCATAAAACGCGGAATTAACAACATTTATGTAGTTAATGAGGATTTTCTGAATTTTTCCCCAGAAGAACCCTTTGACGTCGTGATCGCCGCTTTTTTTCCTCAGGCTGTATCTCCGGAAGGCATCTTAAAACTTGAGCATTTAGCTCGAAAACGGTGCGTGTTTCTGCTTCAGTATTCTAAAAGTAACATTTCTATTCAACAGAAACTTTTTGAACATATCGTGGGACAGCCACCATTATCTCCAGGATTGTCTCTCCTATTGTGGTGCTTTGGATATCTTATTACCAGGGGAAGATTTCCCGAAATAAGAAAGTGGCATTGGGAGAGTAAAATCAACATGGCGTTCGAGGAAATGCTTAGCTTCTATAAAGCCTATTTTGCTGTTTTTGGCTTTGATGAAAATGCTGTGATGGAAGCCTTCAAACGGGTTAATATATCAAGCACAAGTTTTGTCTTATCTTGTAACCTAGCAGTTTTGTGGTGGGAGAAGTAGGAGTTGAACATCATCGGTTTTATAGTACTAAGGTTTTTGAGAGTTATGGCGGTGGTTTTTGTGGTCACTTTAGCATGCGCCTTGACCGCTGCTCTGCTACCCGGCGATCCTGCCGAGCTTGTGCTAAAAGGCTTTTCGGATGCTGTTTCGGAGAAAAAAATTCTGGAAGTTCGAAGAATGTTTGAGCTTGAAACCCCACCGGTTAACAGATTCTTCAATTGGATTAAAGGTGTTCTTCTGCTAGACTTTGGCAACTCTTATAAAACCGGTGAGCCGGTGATTAAGGAAATAGGATCTCGCTTACCATCTACGATCTATTTGGCTTTGGGAACCTTGTTATGGGTTATTCCATGTTCTGTCCTTGGAGCATGGGGAAGCGTAAGGTTTGGTTTCCTCCGCCGCATTGTATCTTCGGTAAGCCTTTTGGGACTGGTAATACCAGATTACATCCTCGGGCTCCTACTCTTTTTTGGGACTTCCATAGCTCTAAAAAGCTTGGGAAAGATAGTTCCATTTCTTCCTTATTTGGTTCTTGGGCTTCCTATAGCTGCCTTCTACTTTCACGTTACTTATGCTCTTATTATTCAGGTTCTAAATTCAGACTATATACGTTTTGCCTATGCAAAAGGCTTGTCTGAGCAAACAATTTTCTTAAGACACGTTGTTCCGTCCATTTTACCTTCTCTGTTGGCTGTGTGGTCTATGAGTCTGGGAAGACTTTTGGGCGGTGCCGTTGTGGTGGAAACAATATTTGGACTGCCAGGCATAGGAAGACTCTTTGTAGAAGCCGTTTTCTCGAGAGACTACCCTCTGGTTGAAGCTTTAGTTCTCTGGAGCGGATGGATTTTTGCTTTTTTCATTTCCGCAACCGATGCAGTTCTTTACTATTTAGCCCCAAGTATTGATCGAGGCCGGATTTAGACTCAATGAAATACGAGCCGGAAATTTTAGAAACAACCCGCACATTTTCAGGTGTTTTAGCAAACTTGAAATCTAAAATCCCTTTTATCCTGCTATTGTTACTGGCTTTTCTCATTTTTGGACTTCCTCTAACCGGTATCATCCAGGATCCCTATAGAATAGACTTGAGCCATCGCTTGTTATCTCCTAGCAGGGAGTTTCCCCTTGGCACAGATGCCCTCGGGCGTTGTTTACTATCCAGAACAGTAATTGGTGGCAAAATTACCATAATTTCCGGACTTTTTGCTACTGTTCTTGCGGCTTCCCTTGGAACGATTATGGCTTTGATATCGATGATAAGACATTCCATCATTAGAGAAACCGTAACGTTGATTATGGATAGCTGGCTTGCCTTTCCCGATTTGCTTCTTGTCTTTATGCTAACTTTGATTTTTGGAGATTCTATATCCGGGTTGATCATCAGTCTGGCTCTCGCCGTATGGCCCTGGTGGGGAAGGTTTGTTCGGAACCTTCTCCTTGTGGCTTATGCTCAGGAGCATGTTATTGCTTCCAGAGTTGCTGGTGTTGGTAGCCTTCGCCTGTTTCGGTTCTCTGTCCTTCCTCAGATTTTACCACCGTTAGGATCAGCTTTTTTTATAAGATCAGCCCGTTCAATTGTGCTTTTTGGTGGGGTTGGGTTTTTGGGGTTAGGGATGCAGCCTCCTATGCCTGAATGGGGAGCCATGGTCAGGGATTCAATGCCTTTAATTTTAGGGGCTCCATGGATGATTATTGGGCCCGCCGTAGGTTTTACGATTGTTGTAGCAATTTTTCAATGGTGCGCTGTCAATATACGAAACTTTACCAATGATCGGGGTTATTCTTTTCTGTGACAGAGTTTTTTCTATGAAACTTCTAGCCGTCGAAGACCTTGATATATGGTTAACTTGGAGACTCCCTGGAGGGATGACTTCAAATCGTCAGATTGCCTGTGGTGTTTCATTTGAACTTGAATCGGGACAGGTGCTCGGCATTCTTGGAGAAAGCGGTTCGGGCAAGACCCTTCTAGCCTATAGTCTTACCGGTCTTCTGGGGAAAGGTGTGATCGTTCGCCGGGGTGTTATGTATTTCAATGGCGAAAAAATGGATCTTGCCAGATCCTCTAGCAGACTCGGTAACCTTAGAGGGCAAGGCATTTTTTTACTGCCTCAGAGTCCTGCTGGAGCTTTTCATCCGTATCGCTCTGTGGTAAATCAACTTATGGAAATAAGCCGCAACATAGATACAGAAGCCCTTCTTGAAAGGGTCGGTATTCCAAAGTCTTGCAAATCAAAGGCTCCTTTCTGTTTTAGCGGTGGTATGCAAAGAAGGATTCTACTGGCAATGGCTATGGCAATTCGCCCACTTCTTCTTATAGCTGATGAACCGACGGAAGGCCTCGACCCTGTAACCAAGTGGGAAGTGCTTTCTATTTTGGGCCATCTCATTAAGTCCAGCAATACTGCCATGATTTTTATTACTCACGATTTAGAAAGCCTTGCCGCTCTGGAAAGCCTTGTTGGAGTTGACCGCGTAAGAGTGGCTCTTTTTCATCGGGGTGTTATGGATATCCGCAAAAGCGTTATCGAATTGATAATAAAAAAATATGGCGATGATGTTTACCCAGTAGTAACCAGAACCCAAAAAGAGCAACGCAAACTTCTGGAAATCAATTCTCTTGAAAAGAGCTATGCCAAAACTTCCAAAGTTCTCGATGGAATCTCCTTTAGCTTAGAAGAAGGAAAAAACGGAGGGTTTATAGGACGAAGTGGGGTTGGAAAGACAACCCTTCTCAAATGTATAGCCGGCATCGAACCTTTTAACAAAGGAGTTCTCATGTGGGAGGGAAAAGAATTCAACCCCTTCCCTTATCGTTTCCAGGGCGAAGTTCAATTATTATGGCAGGATCCATACGTGTCTTTGAATCCTTACCTGATGAGCAAGGATATTATAGTCGAGCCTCTTGGTAATATCAAAGACGCCAAAGATAAATTGCTCGAAATAATAGAAACCGTAGGTCTTGTTGAAGATTCCCTCTATAAATACCCATGGGAACTAAGTGGAGGACAGTGTCAGAGGGTAGCTCTTGCTAGAAGCCTCATAAAAAGGCCCAGGCTCCTACTCCTCGACGAACCTTTCAGCGGTCTATATCCTCCTGATAGACGTAAGCTCACACATGTGTTGAAAAAATTCTGTTCAGAAAAAGGGATAACTCTTCTTGTTGCTTCTCACGATCTCACCGTTGTTGAAACTCTTACAAATCAAGTCTGGGTATTGGATAAAGGAATGATTGTAGAGCAAGGAGAACCACAAAAAGTCTTTATTAACCCTGCTCATTCAGAAACTGTCGCTTTAGTTGAAGCGTCTAAAAGATTCTCGAATCTTTTGAACCGATGAATAATTTTGGGGTGTCTTTTACTTTTCAACAAACTCTTATTATTTTAGCCCTAGCTGCTTTTTGATTAGATGACAAAGAGTATTTTTAATTTCTAGGTGTCTAGGAACAGGCGCTTTTTTGCCATTTTTAGGATTTACGTATATATCATGCTTCGAAGCATGCCTTTTCAGTAAACAACCAGCTTTTCAAGTTCCCTGATGAAGTCCTCTCTTTTCACACTTGAATTTCCAATTCCTTCCTAAAAACTTCACTGGGCGGCGAAAAATCCTCATCTTCCATCATAAGATAGTATGCTTCTTTTATGTTTTCCTCCAATTCCTGTAGCGTTTCTCCTTAACTAAATATTCCAGGCACCTCTTTTAATCTTCCAACATACCAACCGTCGTCAATCCAATACTCAAGAGTAAATTGCCTTACCATAAGCCAGTTACCTCATTTTCTCCTTTTAGTATTTCTTCTCACGATTAACTTTTATCCTTTTTAGGCATGGATCGACAAAGTGAGAGGGAAGTAGTTAGAGACATCCCCTTACTTAAGCTCTTACTAATTAAAGTCTGGACAATAGAAAAGAGAAAAGACAGCCAAGCGAAGGGAACTAAAGAAGAATCTTTCTCAACCCTGTTCATATAGAAACTTTCTCTTTGGTCGAAGCATCTAAAAATTTTTGGAACTTTTTGCTTAACACAGCAAAGCTTTAGCAATTTCTTGGCTTTGTGCTGAGCCTTTCTATGAGCTTTTTTTCCACGGGTTCAGGCACCAGACCTTTAACACATCCACCAGCCATAGCCACTTCTTTGATAATTCGCGAACTAATGTAGATCCATCTCATGCCCGTCATCAAAAAGAATGTTTCTACTTCCGAGTTAAGGCGTCTGTTCATTAGAGCCATTTGAAATTCATATTCAAAATCACTTACTGCCCTAAGTCCCCTCAAGATAGCTTTGGCTCCGATCTTTTTCACATAATCGACAAGAAGCCCTTCAAAAGCGTCAACTTCAACCCGGTTTTTGAGAGGAAAGTCCTCTAGCGAGGCTTTGATCAATTCAAGCCTTTCTTCAAGGGTAAAAAGGGGAGTTTTAGCGGGATTTACTGCTACAGCTATAATAATTTTATCAAAGAGTTTCAGCCCTCTCGCGAGCAGGTCGAGATGGCCGTTCGTAATGGGATCGAAAGATCCAGGATATACAGCAAGAGTACAATGGTTCATGAAGAAAAACCTCCGTCACTGTTTAATTCGAGAAAACAGACCACAGTTCTTCCAAACAGGCGTCTATCTACAATATCCCAGGTAAGCTCATCAATTATGGGCGTCTCTTTAACGTCATGTTCCACAATTACTACACCTTCATCGCTCAGCAGGGGAGGGATAGAAGCCAAAGTCGAGGAAGCAAAAGATGAATAATAAGGAGGGTCCAAGAATATGAGGTGGAACTTCTCGGAACGTTTTATAAATAAGGAAATGGCCTTTTCAGCGGGTATTGTAAAAACCAGGGACCTGTTTTCAAGATTGCAGGATGTCAGGTTTTTTCTCAAAATTTCTGATACCTTTTTATCCTTTTCCACAAAAACTGCTTCTGAAGCTCCACGACTTAGGGCTTCAATCCCTAGTGCACCGGTGCCTGCAAAAAGGTCTAGCACTCGCCTTCCCTCAACCCGTGACCTTAGAACGTTGAAAATCGATTCTCGAACCCGGTCAGTTGTCGGACGAATATTCGGAACCTTCGGAACCAACAATCTCCTTCCCTTCAAAGTTCCACCAGTAATTCGCATTTATCGTCAATCAAATCATACCGCCTTGAATCAAAAGTTCTGCAATCTGAACGGCGTTTGTTGCTGCTCCCTTTCTGATATTATCAGCAACGATCCACATTGCGAGACCGTGTTCTACCGAAAGGTCCTTTCGAATCCGTCCCACAAGAGTTTTATCCTGTCCTGCAGCGTGAATTGGCATAGGATAGAGATTGTTTTTGGGATCATCTATCACCGCCACACCTTCAGCTTTAGAAAGGAGTTCCCTTGCTTCTTCTGGAGAAAGTGGTGATTTGAGTTCAACATTAACCGATTCTGAATGACCGTAAAAAACCGGGACTCGCACTGTTGTTGCCGATACTGCAATGGATTGATCTTCAAAGATCTTTCGAGTTTCGTTGACCATTTTCATTTCTTCTTCGGTGTATGCATTATCTAGGAAGGCTCCAATGTGTGGAAGGCAATTAAAAGCGATCTGATGGGGATAAACCGACCTTGGTAGCACAGATTCCCCTTTAGCCCAGGCATGAACCTGTTTCTCCAGTTCGAATATCGCTTTCTGTCCAGTGCCGGAAACAGCCTGAAAAGTTGTAACAACAATGCGTTTGATGCCCGCTGCATCTCTTATGGGCTTCAAAGCGACTACCATTTGAATAGTGGAGCAATTGGGGTTGGAAATAAGTCCTTTGTGGTTTTTCAAAGCATGTGGATTTACTTCGGGAACAACAAGAGGTGTTTCCGGATCCATACGGAAGGCACTAGAATTATCCACCACAACACAGCCAGAAGATACGGCTATCGGACCAAAGGTGCGGCTTACTGAAGCTCCAGCCGAAAAGAGAGCAATGTCCACACCCTTAAAAGATGACTCCTTCAGTTCATCAACATTTACTTCTGTGCCTTTGAACGCAAGCTTTTTACCTGCAGATCTTGCGGATGCGAGGAATTTAATAGACTTTACCGGGAAATTACGCTCCTCCAGAACTTTAATCATCATTGTTCCTACAGCCCCGGTAGCTCCAACCACTGCAACATTATAACCTTGAGAACTCATTTCCTCTTCCCTTTTCTTCTTTTTTTTCTTCATGTCGCCTTTGGTTAAGTCAAACCATTGCTGAAATATTCTACTTTACCGTCTCCCCCAAGCCGCTTTCAGTTCTAATCTTCCTTATAGTCTCTAACATACTGGCAAACTTTATCCCCAACTTCCGATGTTGTCATCCCCATTTTCCCTGCGGCAAGGCTTTTAACATCTCTAGCCACCACCTTCTTTACCGCTTCAAGCACAGTTTTAGCAGCTCTTTCTTCACCGATATGTTCCAGAAGCATCTGTCCTGCGCAGATCGCTGCAAGAGGATTTATGACATTTTTGCCTGTATATTTGGGTGCTGACCCGCCGATAGGCTCAAACATTGAGACTCCTTGTGGATTGATATTTCCTCCAGCGGCTATACCCATTCCTCCCTGAATGATGGCTCCAAGGTCCGTTATAATATCGCCGAACATGTTGTCGGTGACTATAACATCAAACCATTCAGGATTTTTTACCATCCACATACAGGTAGCATCCACATGAGCATAGTCGGTTTGAATGTCCGGATATTCCTTGGCCACTTCGTAGAATACCCGTTCCCAAAGCCCAAAGGCATAAATAAGCACATTGGTTTTGCCACACAGGGTGAGTTTCTTTTTCTTGTTACGCTTTCGAGTGTATTCAAAGGCGTAACGGATGCAACGTTCTACGCCCATTCTTGTGTTAATAGATTCCTGAACCGCAACCTCATAGGGAGTGTCTTTGCGGAGCACGCCGCCCGCTCCAGAATATAACCCTTCCGTGTTTTCTCGAATAACAACAAAGTCTATCTCTTCGGGGGACTTATCTTTTAGTGGGGTTTCAACGCCTGGATAAAGCACTACAGGTCTAAGATTTATATACTGATCAAGTCTAAAGCGTAATTCCAGAAGAAGTCCCCGTTCCAGAATGCCCGGTTTAACATCCGGATGTCCAATTGCTCCAAGGAGGATTGCGTCTGTTTGGCGAAGTTCATCGACCACGCTATCCGGTAGTATCTCACCTGTTCTTATGTATCGGTCTCCTCCCAGATCATATGGAATCCATTCAATGGTAAAGTCCTCTTTCAACGCCACTTCATTCAGCACTTTAACAGCTTCTCGGACTACTTCTGGTCCTGTGCCATCGCCCGGAATAGTTGCAATGCGATAATGTTTCGCCATAGGTATTGCCCCTTTCTGTTATTTTTATCTGGATTCTTTAACCTGGTTTTTTACGTAATTGATAAGTCCTCCGGATTTAAGAAGTTCCTGCATAAAGGATGGAAGTGGCTCCGCAGAAAAAGTTTCCCCTGTAGAGACATTCTCAATAGTGCCCTTTGAAAGATCAACGATTATTTCATCGCCTTCTTTGATTTTTCCGTTAATACCGGGACACTCAACAATGGGAAGTCCCATGTTAAAGGCGTTTCTGTAAAAGATTCTGGCAAAACTTTCTGCTATCACGCAACTTATACCAGCCGCTTTGATAGCTATAGGAGCGTGTTCTCGAGACGATCCACAACCGAAGTTCTTCCCAGCTACAATGATATCTCCAGGGCTTATCTTATTGACAAAGTTAGCATCAGCGTCTTCCATACAATGCTTAGCCAGTTCCTGAGGATCGCTCGTGTTTAAATACCGCGCAGGGATTATAGCATCAGTATCGATGTTGTCGCCGAACAACCAAGCTCGCCCACGAAAGCGCATAATTTCCTCCATTTTAGGCAGCAAGAAATTAAAGTTTTTCTACTAGGTTCATAACACCTCGGGGTGGGTGATGTAGCCGGTAACAGCCGAAGCTGCAGCCACGGCGGCGTTGCTTAAGAATACTTCACTTTCTGGGTGCCCCATACGTCCTACAAAGTTTCTGTTAGTTGTGGCAATAGCCCGTTCCCCTTTCGCCAGGATTCCCATGTGTCCTCCAAGACAGGGACCACAAGTTGGGGGGCTCACGACGGCTTCTGCATCAACGAATATTTTGATCAATCCTTCTTCCAGAGCTTGCTGGTATATCCTGGGGGTCGCTGGGAAAATGAGACATCTGACTCTTGGATGCACCTTTCTACCTTTTAGAATTTTTGCAGCAATTCTAAGATCTTCAATTCTACCGTTGGTGCAAGAGCCTATAACAACCTGATCAATTGCGATGTCACGTGCCTCACTCACAGGATGAACATTTTCTGGAAGATGAGGAAATGCCACTAGTGGTTCAAGCGACGACACATCCCATTCGTAAACTTCCTCGTATTCCGCATCGGGGTCACTCGCATAGAATTTATATGGACGCTTTGCAATTCCCTTAATGTATTCTTCTGTGATACGGTCGGGAGCAATCAATCCAACCTTTGCTCCCGCTTCAACCGCCATATTGCACAGAGAAAAACGATCAGCCATTGGAAGATTTTCTATAACCTGTCCGCAAAACTCCAGAGCCTTATATCGAGCACCTTCTACGCCAATTTTGCCTATGGTATAAAGAATAAGATCTTTCCCGCCAACCCACGGACCAAGTTTGCCTTTGAACACAATCTTGATAGATGCTGGAACTTTGAACCATGTTTTTCCAGTAGCCATTATGGCAGCAAGATCGGTGCTTCCTACGCCTGTTGCAAAGGCACCAAGAGCACCGTAAGTGCAGGTGTGGCTGTCTGCCCCTACAACAATTTCTCCAGGAAGCACCAACCCCTCTTCGGGAAGAAGGGCGTGTTCGATACCTACCCGTCCCAATTCGAAAAAGTAAGGAATCCCCTGCTCTTTTGCAAAATCTCTCATGACCTTCACTTGCATAGCTGTTGCGATGTCCTTATTGGGCGTGAAGTGATCGGGTATGAGAGCAATGCGGTAGGGATCAAAGACTTTGTTAAAACCGGCTTCTTTTAAAGTCTTTATAGCAAGTGGAGCTGTAATGTCGTTTCCGAAACAAAAATCTACCGACACTTCGACAATCTGTCCCGGTTTAACATTGTCGGACTTTGTATGAGAAGAAAGAATCTTTTCAGCTAGAGTTTTTCCTGGCATAGCTCTTTACACCTATCCTTAGAAGGTTGACTTTTAAACCTTTTCTTCTTCCTTTGCCTCAAGAGATGAAGGTTGACTCTTGCTTAGAGTTTTCTTCAACCATAGGGATGGACCTGAAAGCACATAAGAAAGCAGACCGGCAAAAACAATCATTCGTGGCTTTGCAGCTATAACCACGATGAGCATAACTATTGCGAATGTAGCTCGTATGGGTTTTGTTTTTATAAAATCCAGTTCTTTGAAAGCGCTGTAGCGGATGCTACTGACCATAAGAGCCGATAAGGCAAATGTTACAAACATAAGGATCATGGAAACGCCTTCCTGAGGTTTCGGGTAATGAGGGTGGAGAAACAGAACGAGGCTTGCGATCATTCCTGCGGCTCCCGGTATGGGAAGACCAAGAAAGTATTGTTTAGCTTCCGTTGTTGCCATAGTGTTGAAGCGAGCAAGCCTCAAGGCTCCGCAAGCCACAAATGCAAAAGCGGCTAACCATCCCAGACGATCCAATTCTGTAAGAGCCCACATATAGATAAGAAGTCCCGGGGCAACTCCAAAAGCTACAAGATCTGCTAGCGAGTCATATTCGATTCCAAAACGGCTTGTGGCTTTGGAAAGTCTTGCTACCTTTCCGTCCAGAATATCAAATATCCAGGATACGAGTATGGCTATAGCAGCTTTTTCGTATTCGCCGTGAATAGTGCTAATGATGGAAACGAACCCCGCAAATAGGTTACCTGTTGTGAGAAGGTTGGGAAGTATATATATTCCCCTTCTTGCTTTGCTAATGTTGTCAT
This sequence comes from Thermodesulforhabdaceae bacterium, assembly GCA_037482015.1. NCBI lineage: Bacteria > Pseudomonadati > Thermodesulfobacteriota > Syntrophobacteria > Syntrophobacterales > Thermodesulforhabdaceae > Thermodesulforhabdaceae bacterium. The sequence goes on along the minus strand of JBBFKT010000002.1, from coordinate 173,912 downwards.
CGTTTTTTTTACGTTTGTTTCTTCTAAAATAGCTCATGTCATTTTGCATATTAACGTCTCCCCTGCCTTTACTCTCTGTCCGCGTGACACTTTGATGTTCCATCCAGCAGGAACATAAAGGTCAACGCGAGATCCAAAACGGATCATACCGATCCGGTCACCTTTCTGAACATAATCTCCTTCTTCAAACCAGAAAACAATTCTTCTGGCTATAAGTCCCGCCACCTGAACCAAAACCACCTTTTCACCCTTTGGCGTTTCAAGAATAACGGTGTTTCTTTCATTTTGGATGGATGCGCTAGGTTTTTGGGCTGAAATAAACTTTCCCGGTTGATGGCAAACTTTAAGAATCCTTCCCGGGCAGGGAGCTCTGTTAACATGGACATCGAAAATGGTCATAAATATGCCAATTTTTTTGCAAGGGGAGGCAGGTTGTTCTGGATAGGAACTTTCCTTGACTTCAACGACAAAACCGTCGGCCGGGGCTACTACGTCTTCTGGATCAGCCGACACAATTCTGTGAGGATCTCGGAAAAAGTAGAGAACGAGCGCCGTCATACCAAGACCCGCAAAAGCAATTACTGTTATGTGAAGGATGGCCGTAATCAGAGTAAAAAAAGCGGCGAAAAATATGAAAGGATAGCCCTCCTTTGCTACAGGGATGCGGTCTCTGGTTTTCACCGAAAGAGAATGGACTTGTTCAGTGAGCTTTTCCATTAAGCCTCGGGCACCTCTTTTGCTTGAAGGAATGGCATCATAGTTCTTAGCTTCTTACCGACTTCCTCAATGAGGTGACTCCTGGCTCGCTTTCTCAAGGCTTGGAAAGACGGGCGACCTGCCTGATTTTCCAAGATCCATTCCTTAGCGAATTTTCCAGATTGAATTTCTCTCAAAATTTCCCTCATCGTTTGTCTTGTCTCATCGGTGATAATGCGCGGACCACGGGTGAGATCTCCATACTCGGCTGTGTCACTTATGGAATATCTCATGTAGGAAAATCCACCCTGGTAGATCAGATCCACAATGAGTTTCAGTTCATGAAGGCACTCAAAGTAGGCTATTTCAGGTTGATAACCAGCCTCAACCAGAGTCTCGAAACCGGCCTTAATCAGTTCCGTAACTCCTCCACAGAGAACGCACTGCTCGCCGAAAAGATCTGTTTCTGTTTCCTCCTGAAAAGTTGTTTCTATTACTCCTGCTCGAGTGGCCCCTATACCCTTTGCGTATGCAAGAGCCAGCTCAAGAGCTTGTCCTGTGGCGTTTTGATAAACGGCAACCAGAGCCGGCACACCAGCTCCTCGAACATACTCACTTCTCACCAAATGACCCGGTCCTTTGGGAGCAACCATCGTTACATCAACGTCTTTTGGGGGGGCTATCTGCCCAAAATGTATGTTAAACCCGTGAGAAAACATCATCATTTTACCCGGCTTAAGATGAGGAGCGATAGAATTACGATAAACGGACGCCTGAATATGATCGGGTATCAGGATTTGTATAATATCCGCCTGCTCTGCTGCTTCTTCGACCGATACCGGCTTAAAGCCGTGTTCTAAGGCAAGGTTATAATTGTAAGACCCAGGGCGCTGGGCCACGATTACCTGCACACCGCTATCTCTTAGGTTTTGAGCCTGGGCATGTCCTTGGCTGCCGTAACCGATGATAGCCACCTTTTTACCCTGTAACATTCCAAGGTCCGCATCGGATTCGTAAAATAGACGCATTCGTGAATCCTCCTCTTTTGATTTATGCTCGTGCAGAGCACAACTTGAAGCGCCTCTTTGCTCGGATCAACCAAAAATCTTTAACATCTATTTATCCACCGACTTTTTGATTACCAATTTCTTCTTCGACAATCCACTAATAACAGTCAAAACCTGTTATTCATCAATAAATGCTTTCTCTTTTTCAGGGGCTTTCGATGCTTTACTCTGCTTTCCGTATTCTTTTTTACCTCTAGCCATTGCAGCCTTTCCTGTGCGGGCAAGCTCTAGAATGCCAAATTGATTAAGCAGTTCAAGAATAGCTGAGATTTTTCCTTCGTCCCCTGTAACTTCGATTATGTAGGAACTTGGGCTTACGTCCACCACTTTTGCTCGGAATATATCCACAATCCTCAATATTTCAGCTCTGCTTTGCTTATCTGCTCTGACTTTTATAAGAGCCATTTCTCGCTCGACAAATTCCATGTTGCGAAATTCTATGACTTTGATAACGTTGATGAGCTTATTTAGCTGTTTGATGATCTGTTCAACAATGTGTTGATCACCCGTAGTGACCAGAGTTATGCGGGACATGCCGGGTTCATTTGTCACCGCCACAGTCAGACTTTCTATGTTGAAGCCTCGCCCGCTGAAAAGACCAGCAACTCTTGCAAGCACACCGGGCTGGTTTTCCACCAGCACACCGATAATATGACGTTCGTTGTTTCCATTTTGTGTTTGTGCGTTTGGACTCATAGTCACCTACACCAGTAACATTTCGTTAATAGGTTTTCCTGCTGGCACCATGGGATAAACATTTTCTTCTTTATCTACAATAAAATCCATTATGACCGGTTTAGGCGTCTCAAGAGCCTTTCTTATAACCGGCTCTACTTCATCCGGAGTGACCGCTCTAAGTCCCACGGCACCGTAAGCCTCAGCAAGTTTCACAAAGTCCGGTGCTGCGCTCAAACAAGTCTGGCAGTAGTTCTTGTTATAGAATAGTTCCTGCCACTGCCGCACCATCCCAAGATAGCCATTGTTTAATATAGCTATCTTTATTGGAAGCTCGTTACACACTGCGGTAATTAGTTCCTGTATGTTCATCTGGATACTACCATCTCCGGCGATGTCTATAACAAGTTTGTCTGGTCGCGCAACCTGAGCACCAATAGCGGCTGGAAAGCCGTAACCCATTGTTCCTAACCCGCCGGAAGTGATTAGAGTTCTTGGTTCTGTGAAGTGATAGAATTGAGCTGTCCACATCTGGTTTTGCCCTACTTCTGTGGTGATTACAGCGTCGCCCTTAGAGAGTTCATAGATTTTTTCTATTACAAATTGAGGCTTAATAACGTCAGTCTGCTGATTATATGTGAGAGGATGAGTCTTCTTCCAATCTTCGATTTGTTCCAACCAGGAACGTCTTTTCTCGTCTAGATTCTGAATTGGCTCTTTTTCAAAGATGGAAATGAGATGCTTAAGAGTTCGTTTACAATCACCAACAATAGGAATATCGACTATAACGCTTTTACTTATACTTGTTGGGTCCACATCAATATGAATAATAGTCGCATTTGGTGCGAAAGCTTCCACCTTACCGGTTACTCGATCGTCAAAACGAGCTCCTACCGCAAACAGCAGATCACAGTGACTTACCGCCATGTTAGCGCAGTAGGTTCCGTGCATACCGAGCATTCCCATCCAGAGCGGATGGAATTCTTTGGTGCCCCTTTTCAGAGTAGCCGGAAAGCCGCCAAGTCCCATGAGGGTCGTAGTGACAGGAATCTGGAGCATCTCAGCAAGTTTTCTCAGTTCTGCTGATGCTCCCGAGTGGATTACTCCACCTCCAGCGTATATAACGGGTCTTTTGGCTTTTCGTATCGCCTGAGTCGCTCTTTGCACCTGTCCCTTGTGAGGCTCAATAGTTGGACGGTAACCTCGAAGATTAACAGTTTCAGGATAGACAAAGTTGGTTGAAGCCTGGATTACGTCCTTCGGGAGGTCTACAAGCACCGGTCCAGGGCGACCGGACCTAGCAAGATAAAAGGCTTCTCGGATTACTCTGGCAAGGTTTTTTACATCTTTTACGAGATAATTATGTTTTGTGCAGGGGCGAGTTATACCAGTAATATCCACCTCCTGAAAAGCGTCGTTTCCGATAAGGCGAGTAGGAACTTGTCCCGTGAAAATTACTATAGGGACAGAATCCATGTAGGCTGTAGCAATTCCCGTTACAGTGTTAGTTGCTCCCGGACCGGACGTAACCAGGCATACACCCACTCGCCCCGAAGCTCTAGCGTATCCATCTGCTGCGTGGGCAGCCCCCTGTTCATGGCGCACAAGGATGTGTTTTATGTCGTAGTTGGACATCTCGTGGTAAATATCGAGCACCGCTCCTCCCGGATACCCGAATATTACTTCCACACCCTCGCGTTTCAAACATTCAAAGAAGATCTGCGCCCCCGTAAGCTTCATGGTTCTTTTGAAACCTCCCGAAAGGAAGAATTATACCCCTGGAAGGGATGTTTACTTCCAGTCAATCGATTTTAGTTAATCTAAACTCTTATCTTAACAGGAAAAATCCCCCTCACAGGGTTATTGAACTGTAGATAAAAAAATTTTTTCTGTCAATCGTTTAACATAATTGGGTAGGTGAAAGGAGCTAATGTTAATCCTTCCATCTACCCTTATATATAGAAGCGATGGAAACTATGTATCCTAATTAAACGATGACAATTTCAGGAGGGTCGGATCCTGGATAACCAAGTTCCTTCAAAGATCTTATCTGTTCCCATGCATCGGTATCATGAAGTTCGTTTAGTCGTTTATGATCTATAGATGAAAAGCTGGCTGCGTCAACAGAGATGGCTGAAAATCCGGCAAAAATTCCCACATCGGGACCGATTATTTCTGCCTGCACCGGTCCACAATCGCAGATTGTGCTAAGCGAGACGGCGAAATTGATGAAAGCTACTTTGCCGGGTTTAAATGTATTTAAGACCGCATTAGCAGCCAGAGCTAACCCTTTACACAGGCGTTCTTTACCTATTAGTGTTATAACTCCTTCAGGACAGGCTTGAGCGCAGATGGGGCATCTCATACACGCTGGATCATCTATGACAACCACATTTTTTTCTGGATCAATCACTGGAATCTTCATCCTGCAGGCTTCTCTACAGGCTCCACAGCCCTGGCATTTTTCAGTATTAAGTTCCATGTCCACGAGCCTGTGTTGATCCAGTTTGGATTTTTTAGAAACTCCCCCCATGCCTAAATTTTTTATAGCACCACCGATACCCGAAAGAGGATGTCCTTTAACATGCGTTACTACTATCATGGCATCGGCTTCGTATAGAGCTCCTGCAACTTCTATCTCCTTGATAAGCTCGGATCCCGTGGAAATTGGTACTACATAGCCGCCCTTCAGTCCGTCAGCGTTAATAAAGTGTCCAAAGCCAAAACCATTAGCAACAGCATTTTCGTAATGGTCGTATCCGTTCGATCTCATCTCAGGATAATAGGTTGTTGTGTCTGTCAGAAAGGGTTTTCCTCCCCTCTCGCGCACTTCATCCATAATTTGTTTTACGAAAAATGGACGAATGTAATTTGGATTGCCCAATTCGCCAACATGCAGCTTGACGGCTACGAGGTCGCCCTTTTCTACCACATCGAAAACTCCGGCTTTTTCATAAAGCTTTTTGGCTTTTCTGAGCATGTTTGAAAAAGGGTCCCACTTCACCATAAAAACCTTATTGTAGTCCATTCTGTCCCTCCTTCTTGGAGTTGTTATTGCTGAGGTATAAACACGACCTTCCGTTCCCCTTCTTCGATCCAGCCAAGCTGGTGTCGAATCATTTTTTTTCGACTCTCGGGATTATCCTTAAACTGCTTAATGGATTTATACAGTTGTTCATTTTCTTTTGCTATGTTTTCAATGTTTTTATTAATGATAGCGATCTGGTTCTTCTTGTTTAAATATCCTTTTATGCCGGTGGGAGATGAGAAAATGCCGTAAAAAAGCAGAGCGATTATTATTGCAGCCGCAGCCCAAAATAAAACTCGAACGTTCAGCCAATCTTTCATAGGAACTCTATCCCTTGGCTATTTCTGGTATTCTAACTGAAGGGAAAAGATACGGATCGGTATGGGGCAGAAAGAGAGCTCCTCTAAATTCATGAATTAGCTCAACGTTAACGTTAAGCTCTACGTAAGTTATTTTATCGCATATTTCTTCAATATCCTTAAAGAGATTTCGGTTGAGAAGGAGCATCGAAGCTCCTTTTCCTGATGTGTTTCCCATGGGAACGAATTTGTCAATTGGCAGGTCAGGAAGCATACCAATTCGAATAGCCATTTGAGGATCGATATGATTGCCAAAGGTCCCAGCTACATAAAACTTGTCAATATCACGGACATCGATGCCGACTTTGCGGGCAATGATGTTTAATATAGTATACATCGCCGCTTTGGATTTGAGGAGAATACCGATATCTATGTCGGTTATAATAAGGTCTTTACTGTCGGCAGTTTCATCCGCAAAGGCGACAACAAAGCCTGTTCCGTCAGGAGTATTTACGATTCTGGGATTTTTTAACCTGGTGTTAATCTTTCCCTGAATGGTTAGAAACCCTGCCTGGAACATTTCGGCAATTAAATCAATTAGCCCCGACCCACATATTCCTATAGGTTTTTGATCACCAATGGTATGGTAGTTAAGCTCCAGAGTCTCAGGATTGATGCGGACTCGATCGATTGCTCCCGGTGCCGCCATCATGCCTCTCTCTACTACCCCTCCCTCAAGAGCAGGTCCCGCGGCACCCGCACAGGCTATAAGCCAATCCTTATTTCCAAGCACCACTTCAGCGTTTGTTCCCACATCCACCAGAAGCGATATGGCTTCACTTTGGTGCATACCAGAAGCTATGATTCCGGCGACGGCGTCACCGCCAAAATAGGAACCAACATTAGGAAAGACATAGACTATGCCATCCGGATGTATCTTTAACCCCAGGTGTCGAGCTCGAAAGATCGGAAAAGTGTTTGCTACAGGTATGTAGGGTTCTCGACAAATGTGGGAAGGGTTAAGCCCAAGAAAAAAGTGGCTCATGGTCGTGTTCCCAGCAACGGTCATGGCGTAAATGCGATTTGGTGACAAACTAAGTTCTTTCGATACTTTTTCTATTACATCATTGAAGGCGTTGATGAGGAGCCTCTGAAGTTCTTTAAGTTTTTCCTCACTGGATGCGTAATGAATACGGCTCAAAATGTCTTCACCAAAGGGGATTTGAGGATTAGCTATGGATGTCTCATAAAGCACTTTAGCAGTGGAAAGATCTACAAGATAAAAGGCAATTCTTGTCGTCCCAAGGTCAAAGGCGGTTCCGAAAGGTCCTGAATTTGTTGATCCAGGTTGAGGATTTTCAGTAACGTCCAGGATATCCCAGCCGCTTTTAATATAAGCGAGAATTGCTCGCCCCTCGAAATTGTTTCTTCTAACCTGTTCAGATAGCCTTTTGAATCTTTCAAAGGATATTCCTTGCAAGGTTAAAGGTTCAAACCCTGCTTTATTTAAATGCTTTATTAATCGATCCCAATCGGCAGTGTTATTTTGTAAACTTGGTTTATCAAGAATGAATGGTTCTTCCACTACCAAGGGTGAATATTCGTAAGACAATCTATAATCGATAGCATTCATCGGCAAAACTCCTTTTGAGCGCTCTTCATAACATTAAAACTTGAGAGGGTTATTCCTTACGACCACCACTTTATTGGCTGAAATCTCATAATATTTACCATAAATTGAACAATTCCAACAGATAGAAACTGGGATAGAGAAAAGGGAAAAGTTTCGTCAAGTTCCTTCAAGGCTTCTTTGACCATATCGGAAGGCTCTATATTAACAGCTTCACACCGCCATGATTCTTTATGTAAAGGGTGACAGAATCTGGGGGAACTAAAACTTACATGCATCCTGCATGCAAGCGGTCTGAAGGAATAGACTAAACAAAGCTTAGAATCCTTATCTAGGAAAGGACAGGGAGCAATTTTGCGAGAATAGGCTGTGAGAAGTTCCTCTATAATACTTTTCCCTGACAAATATTGAACGTTTTTGGATATGGAATCTATGATTTCTGATCGATCGAGCAAAGACGGCAGAAAAAGCCTTCTAGGAGAAACTTCAAACAATCCGTTGTAAAGATAAAGATATTCAACAGTGGAAATCCCGTAAGGCATTTGATAACAGCACCAAAAACATCCCATATGGCATTTAACTTTGTCGTCAGGATGGTGATGGCGAGAAATGAAAAGACGGCAGGATTCATCAAATAGATTGAAAAATTGTCCGAGAAGTTTTTTAACAGATATGGGAAGTTCACCAGTTATATGAAGTTTTGATAGCGACTTTCCGTAAGAGTTCTTTAACTCTTTCAGAATACTAGTCAGGGCGTCTTGAAGCTTTTCCAACTTATGACATCCTTATATCACTTTGCCGTCATTACACTCCCATGAGCAACAAATCTTTCTTCTTGACATAGGTATTAACTTTTCTCTAATGTAATTAATGATCTAATATAAGGGAATATGCCGGAAAGTTCAATCTTATTTCGAGAAACCGGTATAGACATTTTTAGAAGCTGCATTAGAAGGCGGTAGAGTTCGCCAGGTTTTTAATTCGGTAAAAAGTCATAATCCTCTAAACCCTTAACTAACGGAGAAGAAGCATGAAAGAGCTGAAAGATCTGGTAGCAGTCATTGCCAAATCCCTGGCAGAGCATCCCGAAAAAGTGGACGTTAGAGAAATTGAGGGGCAGAATACCTGTGTTATTGAACTTCGAGCGGCAAAGGAAGATCTGGGAAAAATTATCGGCCGGGAAGGTCGGAATGCTCATGCCATCCGCACTATTCTCAATGCGGCAGCGACAAAGTTAAAAAAACGTGCAGTTTTAGAGATCATAGAATGACCTGTTTTTCTAATCAATTGAATGAGTCGGCTCCTCATCTTGAGAGGGTTTCTAAAGATGAGGAGCCCAAAGGTAAACCTTCATGTTTTGGTAATTCTGACAAGGTAGCACCTAGAAATTCAGATGGTTTAATCGAACCCAATAAGGAATGTGTTCAATGTGAACACATTTCTGACTGTTTAAAGAAAGCGTTGCAGGAACAAGGAATTTTGAATCCGCCAATACGCGATAGAGAACCAGTAAATCGGCTGATGGGTTTTCTACGTAGATGGTCGGACAAAAAGCTAAGCAGTAAGAGTTAAAGATACCTTCATTCATTGCATCTAGGAATCCCGGAACCATATCTATTACCTGCTCTGATTTTAGTGACGGTTCCACCAGTTATAGTTATAAACTGGTCAAGGCGATTAGAACCGCAGTTGTAGTAAAATACTTTAGCGGGTTGATAGGCATAAGCTCCGCTACCCAAAGGGACCTTTATAATGCCTTTATCTTCTACATAGTCTGGTTTTCCACATATGCTGATTAACTGACTCTCACCATCTCCTTCGCAGACAAGGTTTCCGCTACAACGAATGCAATCCACCGCCAGTGTAGTATTAGCAAATAGCAAAGTGACAAAGCCTACCACCAGCCAGCATCTTTTAACACTAGAGATCTTGCCTGTCATTGCCTGTTTCTCCGCTTGAGATTGTCTGATAATTCTCCTTTAGTTGGAGAGCTTTTAAACATGTCTTCACAATAATAATATAGTAGGCACATAGGAGTTATCACAAAAATTTTTTCGAATAGCCTTTTCCCCTGCCTTTACAAATGTAAAGCATCCTTTTAACTCTAGATGATTTTACTCCTACGGCACGATCCACACAGTCTTGTCTGCGGCTAACTGAAGCACCTTGCTACCGACCCTTCCCAGGAAAAATTCCTCAATTTTTGAAAGCCCTCGTCGCCCCACAACTATTGTTCCACACTGGCGTTTTCGAGCTTCTTCCACTATAGTAGCAGCCCTGCTGTAGGCGCCCGAAATAATATTTGCTTCAATCTGTTTATACCTGATGCCGGCATTTTCCAGAATATCCTTAGCATTTTCAAACACTTCTCCCATTCTGGCTCGAACTTCTTCCATCTGTTGCTGCTCTACCCGCCTCATCCATTCCACCCGTTCATCAGGCACAAAGAAAGGATCATAACTTACAGTCAGAAGCTCCAAGGCTCTGACCACATGAACAAGATGGATTTTTAAATCCGGTCTATCTTTTCCTCCAAGCATAGAAGCTACATACTGAACAGCTTTCATCGCTTCCGCCGAAGGATCCAGACCAATAACTATACCTTTGTCTCCTGCCTGTTCGCCCACGACCCATAGGGGAACATTGGTCAGTCTGGATAGAATTTTAGAAGCAATGCTTCCAATGATGAGTTCTTTTAGCCTACTTGCTCCTCGGCGCCCGACAACAAGCGCATTGTAGCCCTTTTGAGCTTCAAAAACAATGTCCCGAGCGATACCCACCTGGCGCTGCTGCACCGAGATAGTGATTTTATCTCGCGGAATGCCGTGTTTGACCAGTATTTCCGCGAGCTTTTCCATTTCCGCTTCTACTGCCTTGCGCTGTGCTACGTCCCATGCCTGCATCATATCTGGTCTATAAGTGGTAAGGGGGCTACTTTCGATGTCCCAAAAGCTTTCCGGGAGTGGACTCATAACGTGAAGAATCCTAATAGAAGCTCTGCCATCATTTCCCAGCATCTTTCCAACATACTCCACTACCCGGTAAGCCCACTCCGATACATCAACCGCCACAAGAATCTGCCTCATTTCCATAGCTATTCTCCTTTTTTGCCTGGTTAGAACCGTTTAGTTCCTCGAAAGAAATCTTCTCCAAATTTATCCTCAATTCGCATTCTCCCCCAGAATGTGAAATGCGGAAACCTAGCTTTTTACCAAGAGCAAGCATTTGAGTGTTCTCCGGCAACACTATGCCAAACACATGTTTTATGCCTCTTTCTTTGGCAATCTGAAGGCACTTTCTCAGGAGTGCCGCTCCAATGCCCTTGCCCTGCCATGGATCCCCTACCAAAATAGCAAACTCAGCTTCCTCTTTGTCAGGTCCGGAGATCACTCTAGCCACTCCCAACATTCGTTCCTCAGGGCTATCTTCGTCTATAGCTACAAGGGCAATCTCTCGGTCGTAATCAATCTGAGTAAATCTCACAAGCAGAGAATGGGGCAAAGCTTTCATTGGGTGAAAAAACCGAAAATATACACTTGTAGGTGAAAGCACCTTAAAAAGGTCCTCGAAAAGAGGCGCATCTTCGGGACGCACAGGACGAACAAAAATTCGTATTTCTTCTGCTGCCTTCAGATGCCATTCATATTGGTTGGGGTAAGGGCTTATAATAAGATGCATGGGAGGTTTGGTTTCCGACGGTTTTAAAATAATTCTAGCATCGACAATAATCGGCTTTCCTTTCTGTATAAGTACAGGATTCATATCGAGTTCCTGTATTTCGGGGAAATCGGTTACCAAATTGGCAAGTCGGATCAGAAGTTCCTCTATAAGTTCAAGATCGGCCGGCGGGAGTCCCCTATATCCCTTCAAAAGCTTTGACACACGGGTTTTTTCTATTATCAGGCTAGCCAGAGCCCGATTAAGCGGAGGAATACCTATAGCACGATCCTTAAGCACCTCTGCAAAGATTCCACCCCATCCGAAGACCACAACAGGACCAAAAAGAGAATCTTGCTTCGCTCCAATAAGTAGTTCGTAATCGCGCTCTACAATCATACTTTGCATAGTCACGCCGTCAATTCTAGCATCTGGCATGTATGCCTTAGCAGAAGCAATTATGCTGTCAAAAGCCTCTGCGATGTCTTCCTCGGACGATATATTAAGTCTGACCCCACCTGCTTCGGTTTTGTGAAGAATATCGGGGGAAGCGATCTTCATCACGAGCGGCATGACCATTTTCTTCCCGATCTGCAAAGCCTTTTCCTTGGTTCTAGCAAGTTCTACATTGTTGACAGGAAATCCGTAAGCGCGAAGAAGAGCCATCGAGCTCCATTCCCCCAGCCTACCATCATTTTGGGAAATAGCATCTTCAATGATCTTATCTGCACTATTTCTATCGAAAAGAAGAGACCTTGAAAATCTCGAGGGTATTTGCTGTATAGCTTCCAGATTTTTTGCGTAGTCGTAGAGGTATTTAAAAGCCTGAACAGCTTCTTCGGGAGTTTCGTAAGTGGGAATACTAGCTTTGTTTAGAATTGATCTCGCAGGAGTAACATCGTGACCGCCCATCCAGCAGGCTAGAACGGGCATAGGACGCTTAATTACGGCTTTAGCAAAAGCTTCGGCAACAGCGACAGGATCAGTCATTGCCTGAGGAGTTAATATTACAAGAACGCCATTGACATCTGGAGAACCAAGACAGGTCTGAATTACCTGGACGTAGCGTTCAGGGGTAGCATCTCCAAGGATGTCCACTGGATTCCCGTGGCTCCAGCATCGAGGCAGAATACTGTTGAGCTTTTCCATAGTTTCAACACTAAGTTCTGCCAACTCTAGTCCAGCATCAGATATTGCATCAGCCGCCATCACGCCTGGGCCTCCAGCATTGGTTATAACAACCATCCTGGGACCTGAAGGACGAGGCTGTTTTGCAAGCAGTTCGGCACATGCGAAAAGTTCTCCGATCTCTCTCACTCTCACAATACCGGCTCGTTCAAAGGCTGCATCGTATAGAGCATCTTCTCCTGTCATAGCTCCCGTGTGAGAAGAAGCAGCTTTAGCTCCGGCCTGGCTTCTTCCTGCTTTGAGAACAACGATTGGTTTCGCTCTCGATACTGCTCTTGCAGCGCTCATAAACTTTCTTAAATTAGTAAGCCCTTCCATATAGATGATAATACTGCTTACCTTGGGATCGTTACCGAAGTAATCGATAAGATCTCCAAAATCGACATCGAGCATGGAGCCAATACTCACGAAATAGCTAAAGCCTATCTTTTCTTCCACAGCTAAATCTAGAATGGCAGTGCACAGGGCTCCGCTCTGGGAAATAAAAGCCAGGCGTCCAGATGGCGGCGTATGAGAAGCAAAACTTGCATTAAGATGGCGTTCAGGGCAAATAATTCCGAGACAATTCGGACCTATAATTCTAATACCCTTAGATTGAGCCACCTCTTCTATACGTTTTTCAATTAATAGCCCGTCATTACCGGTTTCCCTTCCACCAGCCGAAAGAATTATGGCGCCTCTAACCCCCGCATATCCACAATCTTCTAACACTTCGGGCACTTCTTCGATCGGGATAGCAATAACTGCAAGATCTACCGCGTTTCCTATTTCCTTTACAGAAGGAAATGACCTAATGCCATTCACTTCTTTTCTTCTGGGATTAATGGGATATATAGGACCAGGAAATTGAGATTCCAGAAGATTTTTCATAACTGCTTTTCCTACTGCACCTTCCCGTTCTGTAGCTCCTATTACAGCTACACTTTGAGGTCTAAAAATCGCATCAAGTCCCTTAAGTCCCATGTCTTATGACCTCCAGGATTTTCGTTGTGTAAGAAATCCTTTAGATTATCCTTTTCATACAGCAGCGGCTGATAGAAATGTAAAAAGTTGTGTCGCGTTTTTCTGGAAAGGATTCAACCCACGCTTTACCTCCGTGTTTTTTTGCCACCTCGGAAATGATAGCAAGTCCAAGTCCAGAGCCTTCCGCTTTGGTTTTCCCCCTTCTAAATGGATCAAATATAGTTTCAAGCATATGTGAGGGAATGCCGCTTCCGTTATCGTGAACAGCTATGACCCAAAAATCTGGTTTTTCTTCTACTTCGATTTTTATGTGAGATAACATCTGGCCTCCGTGTTTAAGAGCATTATCCACGAGATTTCTCATGGCTCTAAGAAGTAGGTGAGGATAGCCGCGAATTACAGGAAGATTGTTTTGAACCTCAAGTGTGACATTTTGGTTTTCCAGCCTGCTCTTGAATTCCGATTTAATGCTTTCAATAATATCGGAGAGAGGGAAATTCTGGGGCTCTTCAATGGATTCTCTGGCAGAAATGTAACCGTTGATACATTCCACAAGATTAACAATCTCTTCTGCTGCTTTCATAATCTGACGACAGTAAAGCTTTCCTTTTTCGGCAAGCCCATCGCCGTATTTTTCAACCAGTCTTTTGGTTAGACCGTAGAGTCCTACAGCAGGGCTTTTGAGGTCGTGACTTATGGAATAGGCAAAAAATTTTATGGTTTCTTTCCTACTTTCTAAAAGATTGATTCTTTCATTGAGAACTTCATTAAGTCGTGCATAGGCCACAACGAGTCCTATTTGATGTCCCATAATAAAAAGGGTTTTCATATCCTGAACTGAAAGCATTATGTCTTTTGTTGAACCAAGATTCATAACCCCTTCGACTTTTCCAAGAACGACGAAGGGAACACAATAAACAATTTTAAGTCCCTTGCTCTGAAGAAATTGGGATCTGACCCTGTCTTCAAGGTCTTCCACTCTGTAGGCAATAAAGGAACGGAGTTCGGCCGCTTTCCCTGTAAAACCCTGTCCTATCTTGACTCGCTCAAGCCCCGAAACATCAAGTCCGTAATGGGTAATAAGGCAGAAGTCGCCACTGACTGAGTCGAAGAGGTATATTCGTCCTGCATCTAGATCAAATTCTCGAAGGATAACCTGGAGACTGCCATCTAGTAACTCTCGAAGAGTTTTCGGTTGAGAAAGGAAATCGCTAAGAGCGATAAGACGGCTGAAACTTTTATCCTCCTCCACCATTTGGTCGAACAAAAGCGTAACTTGATTTTTGGCCACTTCTACTCCTCCATTTAACTATTACTCAACCCCCTCTATGTCCGGCAAAAAGACCTTGCAAAGTTTCCGGATGTCGGCGAGCATCTTTTCCCGGTAATAAGCGACCGATTGAGGATCCGTCATGACCATGTCTAGCTGGCGAGTATGAATAATGATGTACCCGATCAATCGCAGAACGTCTTTCATCTCTTCGACATTTCTACCTTCTATTCTTGCAGAAAGAGCGTCTCCATTTAAGGTACAACGGAACATCCATAGATCGAGGAGCAAGGCTATAAATTTTGCTCGAAGGATTCGTCGGTCTATACTGGCAGCTCCACCTTTGAAATGAAAGCTAACATAGTTTTCTCTGGTCCTTTCGCTAACCAGAGCTTCAACTTCCGAGAAGTGGTAACCAAAGCGGGACTGAAGAGAACAGAAGTTTCGCGAGATCATGAAATAGTTTTTTACTGCCATTGAAGAGGAGACGGCCGGATCCAGATTAGGATTCAGAGTGGATTCTGCCAATACGGACAAAAACCCTTTGGTTTCTATAGGTGGAGGACCACTCCATGGCACAGCCATCATACCTTCCCACAGAGCTTTCATCGGTATGGAAGCTATATCTTCAATACGCACGTATTTATCTTCCGGAGAAACCGTCCCCGGATGAAAACCATCGTCAAGATCTAGGATCCAAAACTGCATTTTTCTTTCACTTATGAGTCGTTTAGCTGCTTTCTCCGCAAATTTAAACTCTCTGCCGAATCGAAACATTTCTCTTACGGACATTTCGTGGCAGAAGCGAGTAATGTCGTGGTAAGTTTTGCACTTTTCTGGTTTGAAATCGATAGAATCCGGATCTAGAAGATGCAAAGGAACTATGAATCGTGATGTCTCGTAAAGGGTCTTGTATACCGGAGTGTCAACCATTATTAGATCCGCCTGGTTGAGATCTTGTGAAGGCACAGCGTTAAGTCCTTTAAGAATAAGCCTTCTGTTAGCATCTACGGTAATTTCATCACCTTCTTTAAGTGATCTAGTAGCACCGCTAAGACCAAATATAGCTGGAATCTTAAATTCTCTCGCCACGTTAGCAAGATGTCCGGCAACATTCCCAACCTCCGTAACAACAGCAGAGGCACGTCCTAGAAGAGATGCCCATCTAGGAAGAGCGAGTTCTGTAACCAGCACAGATCCTTCTGGAAACCTGAGAGCATCGGCATCTCGTTTGATAACAAACACTTTACCAGAAGCTACACCAGGGCTCGCCGTTACTCCACCTTTAAGAATAACCTCCTCGGCAGGCGAAGGCTCCAAAATTTTTAATCTTTCTTCTGAAGGCTTTGGCAATTGAAGGTTTAGAGGGCGGGTTTGAAGAATCACAAACCGATCATGTGATGTTAAAGCCCATTCAATATCTTGGGGCACTCCGTAATGACGTTCTATACTGATAACAATACTGGCAAGGAGTTTGAGTTGTGACTCTGTAAGGGATGGCATTTCCCATTGGTGAGGCGGCATTTCCGCTCGAACAACTCCTTCCTCCTCAAGAGGAATAAAAGCAACATCCTTAATGGCTATGTTTTGAGTGAGCAAATCAAATGGTTCATGCCGGGAAATGATAAAGATGTCCGGATCCAGAGAACCATCGACCACAGGCTTGGGTAATCCCCAAACAGAGTGGACCAAGAGGCTTTCTTCATCGGGACTTATGGGATTTCTGGTATAAACCACACCTGATGCCACTGGATCGATCATCACAAGACATCCTACGCTCATGGCTATATCTTCATCTCGAATTCCGTGGCGAAAACGATAAGTCATAGCTGGAAGACCATACATGCTGGCAACAACTTCTTTGTATGCTTGAATCACATGATCGGGGTGAACATTAAGAATTGATCTATACTGACCCGCAAAGGAATGGCCTAGGAAGTCTTCGCCAAGAGCACTACTTCTAATGGCAAAAGTTACAGAAGATCCATGTTTTTGAAGCAATTCATCTATTTGGCATATTATAGCCTCTTCGAGATCATCGGGAATGGGAGTATTAACAATAAGTTGCTGTATTGCTGAGCTCAAAGCAAAAAAATCACTTATGTCTTCGGTTACTGTTTTTTGAAGTAAACGGTTTATTTCGGAAAATAGATCCGTCTCAATTAAGAATTTTCGGTAAGCTTCTACTGTAATAGCGAATCCATCGGGCACATTAAGCCCCAGAACGTGTTTAAGTTCACCTAAATTAGCCATTTTTGAACCAACAAGGTCAGAAGAGTCGCGACTTATGTAGTCCAGGGGCATTACGAGTGGTGCGCCAGTAAGAGTTATTTTGGGTTCTATAAGTTGACTAATGGATTTTTCGATCTCGCGGAATTTGGGATAGAGTTTTTCGTATCTTCTAGAGGAGAGTTCGTTGAGATATTGAATCATTTGAAACACGTTTGCACTTACTCTAGTTACACGAGAGCGGATAAAAGTCATCCCGAAGGGCTTGTCGCCTCTCAGCATCTCCTCAATTTCGGTCATTATTTCTAGAGCTCTATTGTTTGCTCCTAAAAGAAGCTTAAAATTATGGTATCTATTTTGAAAAATAAGTCTAAGTTCTTCTGGGCTATGATGATGTTTTTCCTGTTTGCGAAAATTATTGAACAGCTTTTTTAGAAATTCCACAGCAACCCCTTACCAGTTATTTTTGTTAACTTAGTCGGATTGTCTGGCTCTTGCAGCTTCTTGTATCTTTTCCATCAAAATTTCGAAATCACAAGGCTTCATTAGGTAGTCATAGGCACCATGGGCTATACCGTCCCTCGCAGCTTGTTCTGAACCATGTCCGGTTACGATGATGACAGGCATGTCGGGATCCATTTTTTTGAAAATCTTAAGCACTTCCAGACCATCCATGTCTTCCATCTTAAGATCGATGATGGCTATATCAAAGAAATCTCCTCTTAATTTTCTAATAGCTTCTGCCCCACTATGGGCCGCTTCAACCTTAAGGTTGCGTTTTTCCATTCTTCTTCGAAGCACATCGACATAAGCTACTTCATCGTCCACAATAAGAAGTTTGAGGGGTGCCATCTTTTCGGTTTTTTCGAAGGGCTGCATCAGGTCTTCTCCTTTGGCTAACCATGTCTACAGTTTGGATGATCGTTTATTCGGTGCGGATGCTTTTTCTCCAGCCACTTCATCATTCTGATTCTCTAGAAGTTGTTCCACATGCTCTTTTGGGGATGAACTCCTATCACCGGTTAGGACTACGATTTCAGGAAGGGCGCCGACTATAAGCTTTGTTGGGGTTTCCACTGGAGGCAACCATACTCTGAAGGTTGTTCCCCTTCCGAGTTCGCTTTCAACCTCAATATTTCCCCCCGCTTTTTTTATAATTCCGTAGCAGATAGGCAGCCCGAGACCAGTGCCTTTACCAACCGGTTTTGTGGTAAAGAAAGGTTCAAATATACGAGGAAAAATCGACTTGGGAATGCCTGGCCCCGTGTCGGAGACCTCCAATACGACCCAATCATTAACCAATTTTGTGGACATAGTAAGAACACCGCCCCCCTGAACTTCCATGGCGTCAATAGCATTGTTGACTAGATTGAATATAACTTGCTGCATTTCCGTTGCAGACAGAGCAACATCGGGAAGACTTCTTTCGAGTTTCAGTTCTACTTTAACTCTGGCATAACGTGCACGCTGCTCACAAAGTGGCGCCAATTCTTTTAGTAGATCGTTTAGTGAAACTCGCTTTTCCCCTGAATCCGTTCGTCGGGCAAAGGTTAAAAGTTTGTAGGTGATCTCTTTACAACGAGAACCCTGAATTTTTATCTGTTTAGCGGATCTGGCGATCTCTTCGTAGATTTCCGAGTTTTGATCTGGCAGGTCCTTGAGACAGTCCTCAATCCATCCGGCTTCCTCAACCATTATAGCCACAGGATTGTTTATTTCGTGGGCAATACCTGCAGCCAGTTCGCCAAGAGAAGCTAATTTCCCTGCCTCAATGATCTGTTCGTTCATAATGTCTTTTTCTCTATCGACTTCTTTGATTCGCTCTACAAAATGGTTTGCGAATCGCCAGCTAAGAATGGCAAAGGCAATACTACACAAAACACTAACAGCAATGACTGCTACTCTGGCTTTGATAATTTCCTTAAAAACTTCTTGATCCCACTGAGTATAAATCAGAATCCATCGAGCCGTTTTAAGGGGAACAGCTACATAGATCATATTTTTTCCATCAAAAGTCTTTTTGGTAAAAAGCCTCACAAGTGAGCCATCTTGCACCATAGTTACATCTTCTCGGACAATGTCTCTAGCTACCGGAATATCCAGATAGTGTTCATCAATTATTGTAGCCGGACCTGACAAAACAACTTTGATTATCGACTGAAGAAGGTCTCGAGGATAGGGGCGGTTTATAGAAGTTTGGAGTTCACCATCATAATTCAAAATGAAAGCTTCCCCCGTTTCTCCAAACCTGAGGTTTTCAACAACTTTTGTGAAAGTAGCAAAGTCAATTGTAGCTCTAAGGACCCAAAATCTGCCCTTCTCCTCTATCCTGACCGTTGTAGCAAAATGGGGAATTCCTCTGAGACCGAGAAATACATCGCTGATATAATAGGAATTTTGAAGAGCTTGCTGAAACCATTTGGAACTTCCATAAAACGCCATTCCAAACTTAAAAGGACCAGCGTAGGAAATCTGAAACCCATCATCTCTAATAAACCCCAGATCGACAAACGTTCCTTCTTTGGTGGATTGTAAGATCCTTAAGAGATTGTTAAGATGATCAGGATTACCTAGTTGTTCAATATTATTTGATTGAGCAATTATTTTTACAGCTTCAACATTATTAGCCAGAAAAGCATCTATGTTTTGAGCGTGTTTCTGAACATATTCTGAAAGGTATGCTAAAGTCTTAGACTTATATGCCGTGTGAAATTGATAGCCGCTTATAATTGCAACCAAAGCAATTGGAATAAGCGACGTGCAAACCGTAATCAGAAATATTCTATTTCTCAATTGGATGTAGTGTCTCGGTTCGTGCATGCCCTCTCCTGCCCGTTTTACAAAACCATAGGGATACCATGCCTTTTCTTCAGCAATACTTATGCCATCACGAAATCTCATAATTTTAACTTGCTCTTTCCATAGGTTCTTTCGGTAGGGTTATCCCCCTGTGTGTCTGATATTTTTACACCGTGTAAAACTTGCAGACTGAGATTACTATGAATTCTACAGTTTCAACCTTTCTTTTTTTATATCTCCAGATGCCAATATTATGGGTATAATTTTTGCCTGAAAAGTGTTTGTCTATTACATCAATACTATCACCCTGGTAAGGCGATAGAAAATTGAAGATCATTTATATTTTAATCGCTTAATTTTGAGAAGGAATACAAAAAATGTCTGTGAGATCATGGATAACCAGGATATTTCGAAAATCAAAGCAAAAAAGAGCTGATATCACTGAAAAGTTTCGCATAAAGTATCAGCACTTCAAGGAGCTTCTTGATTCCAACGCGGAAATGGCAAAGGTTATTGCTGAAATCGAGGATAAGCTTCAAGGTAAAATTGTGTTCAGTATGGCAAATGTCCGATCGATGGCTACTCGGGCTATTTTCCACAGCCTAAGAATGATTGACCGATTGAACGACCTTTCCAATAAAAATTATCCTGAACTTTATGATGTTCATCAGACTGTTCAAAATAATATCAGAGAAGTTCTGGAAGAACATCAGGAAACTGGGCGTGAAAGACCCTGGATTCTTCCTTACAATCAGATCTCTTACGAACTTATCGAAAAAGTTGGAGGTAAAAATGCAAACCTGGGCGAAATGCTTACAAAACTTGGGTTGCCAATTCCTCGTGGTTTTGCAATTACGGTCAACGCTTTCCATTTCTTCATGGATGCAAACGACCTACGAAGTGAGATAAACAAAATCCTTATGGAAACTGATTTCCAGGATCCTCAGTCCATCGGAGAATCGAGTGAAGCAATCCAGGCAAAAATTATAGCATCCAAAATACCTTTCGAATTGTCCCAGGACATTCTTGAAGCTTACGAAGATCTCGTCAGCGTCGTGGGTTCAGATATAAATGTTGCTTTGCGAAGTAGCGCCATAGGAGAAGATGGGGATATATCCTTTGCTGGTCAATATGTCTCCCTTTTAAATGTGCCCCGAGAACGCCTGCTTAGATCTTACCGCTACGTTATTGCAAGCCTTTATACTCCCAGAGCTATGGCTTATCGATATCACATGGGAATAGATGACAGAGATTGTGCTATGAGTGTCGGATGTCTTGAAATGATACCTGCCGTGGCAAGTGGTGTCTGTTATTCAAGAGACCCGTCAAATCCTGACAAGGACGAAATTGTCATAAACGCTGCCTGGGGGCTTGGATCTTACGTGGTAGACGGCGTTGTCTCTCCGGATACTTACAAAGTAAGGAGAGATTTCACCATCTCAGAAATAAACATTTCATGTAAACCTGTAAAACAGGTTCTGGATCCAAGTGGCGGTTTACAGGAAGCGGCTGTCGAAGAAAATCTCAGGCTCTCGCCATGCCTCAAGGAATCCCATATCCGTCTTCTGGCTGAATATGCTCTTAAATTAGAATCCCATTATCGTTGCCATCAAGACATAGAATGGGCACTTACACCAGATAACGAAATAGTTCTTCTTCAAGCAAGACCGTTGCGGCTTGTAGAGTCATCCATAAAGATGCCAGCCATAGTTATTCCTGACGATTACCCAGTGCTTATATCAGATGGCGCGATAGCATGTCCCGGCATAGGAAGCGGCTTAGCCTTCCACGTCCAATCCGATGAAGATCTTTACAAAATACCAGAGGGGGCTGTTCTTATTGCTCACCATTCCTCGCCTAAATTCGTTATCGTCATGGATCGCATAAGCGCTATAGTAACCGATGCCGGAAGCATAACAGGGCATATGGCGTCCGTAGCTCGAGAATTTAAAATTCCAACTCTCCTGGATACAAAAATTGCAACCAAGATCATTCCACAAGGAGAAACAATAACGGTTGATACTTTTCAGGGTAGGGTTTACAAAGGCGAACTCCCAGACCACATAAAGAGCATAATATCTGAAGCATCCAGAGTATATGCTCCTATGAAAGGCACTCCAGTATATCGGTCACTTGAAAGACTTTCTCGTTTTATAGTGCCTCTAAATCTCATAGATCCCCAGGCTCCCAACTTCTGTGCGAAAGAATGCAAAACTCTGCACGACATAATGCGATTTGTCCATGAAAAATCCTACGGTGAAATGTTCAGATTGAGTGATGCTCTCAGCGATGAAGAAGGAGCCGCCTATCGTCTCGATGCTCTCATTCCTCTAAACCTCTACGTCATTGACCTCGGGGGAGGACTTATAACGGAAATGATAAAAAATGACAAAGTCCCTGTTGAAGCTGTGGCTTCTGCTCCCTTTAGAGCTCTTCTCAGAGGCATGTTGCACGAAGCTTTTGTCAAACCTGCCTTAAAGCCTATTGAATTTGGAGGTTTTCTTTCCGTTCTCAGTGAACAGATGCTCTCCAATCCTTACCTTGCCGATCGCTTCGGGGATAAAAGCTATGCGATAATATCAGACAAATATCTGCATTTTAGCTCTCGAGTCGGCTATCATTTTGCCTTGCTGGATAGCTATTGCGGACAAACCATTAATAAAAATTATATAACTTTCTCATTCAAAGGAGGGGCGGCTGACGATGTGCGTAGAAACAGGCGAGCTCGAGCCATCGCCCGTATTCTCAAACTACTCAATTTTTCCATTGAAGTAATTGCAGACCGGGTTGAAGGAAGACTTCAGAAATACGATGCTTCTGTCATAGAAGAAAACCTCGATCAAATAGGTCGACTTCTGCAATTTACCCGCCAGATGGATATGCTTATGTCATCCGAAGCGATGATAGAAATTGTTGCTCAAGCTTTTATTCGCCAGATCTACGATGTTACCGAAATATCAAGGATGCCATCTGAATAACACTATTATTGAGATTTGACCTGTTTTGCAAAGTGAAAAAGGTAAACTCCAGCGGATAAGTATCCCAGCCCAAGAGAAATCCACAGAAAGGTTTTTCCTAACATGTCCAAAGTGTTCTGAAGTTTGGGAATAAAAGCAACAAGGCACAGCATTGCCAGAGATTGAAAAATCATTTTATTTTTTCCAAGCATGCTTGCTTTAAGAATAATTCCCTGGGAAGCCGCAATAGATCTTAATCCGGTCACGATAAGTTCTCGACCAACTATCAAAAAAACCATCCAGGCAGGTACCTTCCCTAGCGGGATAAGCATGATAAAAACCGCCAAAACAAGGAGTTTGTCCGCCAGAGGGTCGAGGAGCTTTCCTATCGATGTTTCCAGATGCTTACGTCTCGCAAGAATACCATCAAGATAATCGGTAACAATAGCTGCAAGACATGTAAGGAAAACTAAATGGAAAGCCAGGGGACTTACCGGCGGGATAAGTGCAATAAGAACGACCGGCACAGCGGCTATCCGGAAATAGGTGAGAGTGTTTGGAAGATTGAGTAAGTCCCGCGAACCCTTTCCTGAGTTGGTCATTGGCTAAGAGAACCTCTAAGGCATAGTCTTGTAATATGAGTAATATTGGAGGACCCGCTGTATGTATTGTTTGGTTTCGTCATATGGCGGGACCCCTCCATACTGTTTTACAGCATTCGGACCGGCGTTATATGCTGCAAGGGCAAGGACTAGATCATTATTAAAAAGACGAAGCATTTCCTTCAGGTAGCCTATCCCTCCTCTAAGATTTTGAACAGGATGGTAAGGATCTTGCACTCCCATGTCCATTGCCGTTCCGGGCATAAGCTGCATAAGTCCCATGGCACCCTTGGGAGACGTAGCCTGTGGGTTAAAGGCAGATTCAGCTCTAATAACCGCCTTCACCAGTTTAGGATCAAGCCCATGTTCCGCCGAAACCGCATTAATATAAGGTTCAAAAGCTTTCTCATATCGGTTCGAATCGAAGAAAGTTGGTTTTATCACCGAACGTTGGGTCGAAACATAAGATGATGTTGTGTATCCTGTTGGTGCATAAGCAAAGGATCTGTAAACACTTGGTGTTGAAACACTCATGTAAAACCTTCGTTTAGCTTGTTGAAGTTCCTTTTTCAAAGCATTCAGAGCTTGAGGTGTTACCTTATTTGTTGGTTTTGTTGGCACATTGGTAAAATGCACCACTCCTTTTTCATCAACATAGGTATAAATCTGAGCCTTTACAGGGAAAACTGTTAGAAAAACGAAAAGAGTGGCTGTCAACCACGTCAGTTTTTTAAACCGAACTGGTGGGACCACTTCCATCGTTTTTCTCCCCTTTTGAGAAATACAACATCTCTTGAGCAACCACATAAGGCTGCTCATTACTGTCTCTTCACTACTCTACCTTTTTCCAATCCTCCAAAAATCTCTTAAGCCCAATGTCTGTAAGAGGATGTTGGATGAGCTGTTCGATCACTTTGAAGGGGATAGTGGCGATGTCTGCTCCCAGCTTGGCGGCTTCCAAAACATGAAGAGGATTTCTGATGCTAGCAACGATAACCTCTGTCTCAAACATGTAATTGGAGAAGATATCAACGATGTCCTTAACTAGCTCCATTCCTTGAGAAGTAATATCATCAAGCCTTCCTACAAATGGGCTTACATATGTAGCACCCGCTTTGGCAGCGAGAAGAGCTTGAATAGGGGTGAAAACAAGGGTCACGTTGGTGTGGATATTTTCCTCATAAAGAACTTTAACCGCCTTAAGTCCCTCCCGAGTCATAGGAATTTTGACTACAACGTGAGGGTCAATAGATGCAAGATCACGGGCTTCAGCAATAAGATCTTCAGCTTTTGTGCTCACAGCTTCAGCACTTACAGGTCCCTGCACGATTTCACAAATCGCCTTTATATGTTTTCTAAAAGCTTCGCGCCCTTTGATACCCTCTTTTGCCACGAGCGATGGATTGGTGGTAACACCATCAAGAACGCCAAGTTCATGAGCCGCTTTGATTTCATCAAGGTTTGCCGTGTCTATGAAAAATTTCATTTCTCCGAGTCCTCCTTTTGTCTCTCGATATACCTTTTTCTGCAAGTTTCGCTGCAGAAGTAGATTTCTTTTCCTTCAACTCTATCTTTTATCGCTTTGTCCTTTACGATGTAAACGCCACACTGGGGATCCCGCACCAATTCTGCAACCGTGGGTGGTTCCCGTTTAGATGTCTCTCCTCTATCCTGTTCTGGTAGAAAAACTTTCTTCTTAATGTGTCGCCAAAAAAGATAGGCACAGTAAACCAGCAACAGGAAAAGTATGAATCGCATCATTTCCTCTTTATCCTCTTAACTTTTTGCCCTTTTGCAGGAACCCGCCGCAACAAATCCTTTACAGTCTCGTTGTAAATCGGGTGCACCAGCCCAGGGGCTAACTCCATAAGTGGAATAAGCACAAACCTTCTATTTTCAAGCATCTTGTGGGGAATATAGAGGTCGTCCTCATCGACACATATTTGGCCATCAGTCCCGTAAAACAAAATATCAATGTCAATCACTCTTGGTCCCCACCGAATTGTCTGAACTCGTCCCATTTCGACTTCTATTTTCTTTACAGCCTTGAGAAGTTCTCTAGGCGATAAATTTGTTACGCCCTGGACTGCTCCATTGATAAACCAGTCCTGGTCGCGATATCCCTGAGGTTCTGTAGCATACCACGAGGACACACCAGTAGTTGTCAAAACAAATTGTTCTTCTAAAAGCCTGACGGCTTTTTCACATTGCGCTATTGCGTCCCCAATGTTACTACCAATCCCAAGAAAAACTTCTTCCACGAGCAGGTTTCTCGCTTATTCTATCTTTTAGCAAACCAAGTTTAGCGTATTCCTACTTTTCTAATACGTTCTACTGCTTCTCTTATTCGTTCCTTGGTAACCGTAAGAGCCATTCTTATGTATCCTTCTCCTGGTTCTCCAAAACCGTTTCCTGGCGTTGTTACGATACCTGCCTCCTTCAACAGTTTCATGGCAAAACCTGTGGATGTAGTTTCCTTGGGAACAGGACACCACACGTAAAAGGTGGCTTTTGGAACGAAAGGAGACAAACCAACGGAACGGAGTCCCTCAACCAGCACATCACGGCGCTCCTGGTAAATTCTTTGCATTTCTTTAACGCAGGATTGATCACCTTCAAGAGCCACAATACCAGCTTTTTGCACAGCATTGAAAGCTCCTGAGTCTATATTGCTTTTTACCTGCCCGAGAGCTCCAATAACTTCTTTGTTTCCCACAGCAAAACCGAGACGCCAGCCGGTCATGTTGTAGGTTTTAGAAAGCGAATGAAACTCTATTCCCACATCCTTTGCTCCCTTAACTTCCAGGAAGCTCATGGGGCGATACCCATCGAAACTCATTTCCGAATAGGCAGCATCATGACATACGATAATTTCATACTTTTTTGCAAAGGCAACCACCTTTTCAAAGAACTCCGCTTCCGCTGTGGCTCCGGTTGGATTGTTGGGATAGTTGATGAACATCATCTTAGCCTGCTGAGCAACCGACGGCGGAATAGAATCGAGATCAGGGAGGAAATTCCGCTCCGCCGTAAGCGGCATGAAGTAAGACTTTCCTCCGGCAAGCACTGTCCCAGCATGATAGACAGGATAAGCTGGCGATGGAACGAGCACAACATCACCAAGGTTAATAAAGGCGAGAGGCATATGGGCAATGCCTTCCTTAGATCCGATAAGAGTTATGACCTCTCGAGATGCTTCGAGCTGGACTCCAAATCGTCTCTCATACCATCTCGCTACGCAATCCCTAAAATCGTTCATGCCGGAGTAAGATGGATACCTGTGAGTAGAAGGATCTTTGACCGCTTCTCGAAGTGCTTCAATAATGTGAGATGGTGTGGGAAGATCCGGGTCACCCACCCCTAAATCAATTACATCAACGCCTTGAGCCTGCACTTCTGCCTTAATACGATCCAGTTCTTGAAAAAGGTATGGAGGAAGTTCCTTAAGTCTATTAGCTCTATCAAACACCATTAGATTTTCGCCTCCTTACATTTACTTTCTGAGTCCCAAAACATCATGCATGTCGTAAACGCCAGGATTTTGATTCACTATCCATCTAGCCGCTTTAAGAGCCCCACGAGCGAAATTGTCTCGACTATGGGCTCTGTGGGTAATTTCTATTCGTTCTCCCAGACTTCCAAAAATGATAGTATGTTCACCAACGATATCCCCTGCTCGGACTGTTTGTATTCCTATTTCATCTGACCTTCGTTCTCCAATGAGCCCATGACGTGCAAAGACGGCTGCTCGATCCCATTCCAGCGACCGCGCCTGAGCTATGATTTGCCCGAGCTTTATAGCTGTGCCGCTTGGAGCATCTTTCTTAAATCGATGGTGAGCTTCCACAATTTCCACATCAAAATCGGGTCCAAGCAACTTTGCTGTGTATTCAACAAGCTTAAACAACACGTTTACTCCCACGCTCATGTTTGGCGATATCACTATAGGAATAGCTGCTCCCTGCGATTTAATTGTATTAAGCTGATCGGTTGACAGACCTGTTGTTCCAACAACCATCGGGATACTATTAGAAGCACATAACTGGCAGTGTTCGACCGTCGCTTCAGGCGCTGTGAAATCTATCACCACCTGAGCCCTTTTTATAACGTCAACAGCATGGGCGGAAACAATGAGGTCCTCTCGAGCCGATGGAACAAACTGCCTAACAGGTTTTCCAGCAGCGTTGTGATTGGGATGCTCCCAACCACCCACAAGCTCCATATCCTCAGCTTCACACACAAGCTGAGCGATACGGCTTCCCATCCGCCCCGCTATTCCTGCAACAGCAACGTAAATCATATTTATTCTCCCTTCATGCCATTCTTTAGGAGTTTCAGACCTGCCTTATTTTATCTAAACAAGCCCGTATTTCTTGATTGCGTCGAACAGTTTCGCTCGGTTAGTTTCAGAAAGTGGTGCAAGAGGCAAACGAACTTCGTCGCTCGGGATTTTCTTCATCATAGCGAGAGCAGCTTTAACCGGTGCAGGATTGGTTTCGCAAAATAGAATGTGACACAAAGGAAGAAGTTTGTAATTAAGGGCTCTTGCATCATCCCATTTTCCTTCTAAAGCAAGCCGACACATTTCCGACATGTCTCGTGGAGCAATATTCGATACAACTGAGATAACACCCTTTCCTCCAACGCTCATAAGTGGGAAGGTCAAATAATCCTCGCCAGAAAGCACAGCAAAATCTTCACCACAACGGGCAATAATGTCCATAATTTGTTTCATAGAACCAGAAGCTTCCTTTATTCCAACAATATTGGGGATGCGTGACAGACGTTCAATAGTTTCCGGTTCCATGTTAACAGCCGTTCTTCCGGGAATGTTATATAAAATGATGGGTATATCCACTTCGGCGGCAACCTTTGCGAAATGTCGATATAATCCCTCCTGCGTGGGCTTGTTGTAATAAGGACTAATCATTAGCACAGCATCGGCTCCAGCTTTATAAGCATGGCGGGTAAGTCGAATAGCTTCGGCAGTGTTGTTAGATCCTGTTCCGGCAATAACAGGCACACGCTTGTTGACCTGTTCAACCGTTATCTCAACAACTCGTTCGTGTTCTTCAAAGGAAAGAGTTGCCGATTCGCCTGTAGTTCCACAGGGCACAATACCGTTAGTTCCTTCGGCTATCTGGAATTCTATAAGCTGTCGAAGGGTTTCCTCATCCACTCTCCCGTCGTTAAACGGTGTGACTATAGCCACAAAAGCTCCTTTAAACATAGTGCCCCCTCCTTTAATTGACCAAGGTTTCATCCCACAATAGACCCTCGTAAACAACGAGAGCCTGTCCCTCTAGAAAGACATCCGAAAAACCTTCCATCTTTTTGCTGAAAAACACTCGAAGGCTTTCCCCGCCCTTTGTGTTAACAGCCACGGGAGAGTGAGTCTTTCCAAGAGCTGAAGATATGATCGCTCCGGCGATAGAACCTGTTCCGCAAGCCAGAGTTTCGTCTTCTACTCCGCGTTCGTAAGTTCTTATGAAAATTTCATTTTCACTGGCAACCCAAACGAAATTAACATTTGTGCCGCGAGGAGAGAATTGAGGGTGAAAACGAATAAATCGACCAAGCTTTACCACATCAACAGAATCAAGTTCTTGCCTATCTTTACAGAAAATAACCACGTGGGGCACACCTGTATTGGCAAAATGAACGACTATATGGTTTTGAGCTGGATCTATTGATGAAATCGAGAGTTTTTCGATCCCTTCAAGTTCGCTGAGAGTAACAGGAATGTTAAGTTTGGCTTCACTTATCCCAGGAATCTGGACTTTAACTTGAGTTGATCCTGTAATTTCAGCCTGAATAAAGCCTGCCCCGGTTCTGAAAACCATAGAACTGGATTTTACAATCCCTTTCAACACAGCGAATCTTGCTGCACATCTAGCTCCATTGCCGCACATTTCAGCTTCACTACCGTCTGAGTTGAAAAATCGCCACGAAAAGTCCACTTCCTTATCGTTTTCAACAAGTATAAGCCCATCAGCTCCCACAGATAACTTGTGCCTGCAGGCTTTCCGAGCAAGTTCTGGCGCTTTTTCAGGCGAAATGACCATTTGCCGATTATCAATCAAAATAAAATCATTTCCACTTCCGGTCATTTTAAGAAAGGGGATCCTGGATTCTTTCATGTGTTACCTCCAGAAGAAATCCAATGAGGAATGCGTTCAAGACGGATAAGGTCTTCCCAGGTTTCTCGCTCACGGATGATTTCATACTGATCATCCTTAACCAGCACTTCTGCTGCTCTTGGACGGGAATTGTAGTTTGACGACATTGAAAAACCGTAAGCGCCAGCGCTCATAACGGCAAGGAAATCGTTTGAAGACTGCATCGGAAGGACACGATCTCTTGCGAGAAAATCTCCCGATTCACATATCGGTCCCACCACATCCACTATTTCTGTGCCTCGGGAAGGGTCTCGACGAACAGGTAAAATAGCGTGAAAAGCGTTATAAAGACTTGGTCGGATCAGATCGTTCATAGCAGCGTCCACAATTACAAAGTGTTTAGTTGGAGTCCTTTTGTTGTAAAGAACTTTTGTAAGCAAAATACCGGCGTTTCCAACTATGACCCTTCCTGGCTCAAAGATAAAGCAACACTCCAGACCTCGCATTTCCTTAAGAACAGCTTCTGCGTATTCTGTTGGATGGGGAGGTTTTTCTTGGTCGTAAGTTATACCAAGTCCTCCACCAACATCCACGTAGCGTATGTCAATATTGCGCCGCCTCAATTCTTGAACAAGTTCTTTAATCTTAACAATAGCTTCCACAAAGGGGGCTGTGTCCGTGAGCTGACTTCCAATGTGACAATCCACCCCCACTATCTCTACATGATCAAGTTCTGCTGCTCGATCGTATGCATCCAGAGCAAGCTTCATATCGATTCCGAATTTGTTTTTCTTCATACCGGTGGATATGTAAGGATGTGTTTTCGGATCCACATCCGGGTTTACTCGAAGTGCTATAGGAGCCTTAACACCAAGATTTCCGGCACGTGCATTGATTAGCTCCAATTCTTCGAAGGATTCAATGTTAAACATAAGGATGCCTTCCGATAGAGCGTAGTCAATCTCCTGAACACTTTTTCCTACTCCGGAATAGACAATCCTATCTGGAGGAATACCTGCTTTTCTGGCTCGATATAGTTCTCCTCCGGAAACTATATCCATCCCGGCTCCTATTGACCCAAAAAGGCTCAGGATAGCAATGTTTGAATTAGCCTTTACGGCAAAACAGGTAAGATGATCTACCGTAGCGAAAGCTCCATCAAAAACTCTGAAATGGTGACTCAAGGTAGCGTAGCTATAAACATAACAGGGCGTTCCTACTTCTTCAGCAATGCGATGAAGCGGAACATTTTCGCAATGAAGAATGTCTTTTACGTAATGGAAATGGTGCATGCAATTCACCTCACCAGCTTTCTATTTTGTTTCTTTCATGAAAACGTTTCGAATCTCAATCCAAGAAGATGTCACCCCTTCTCCCCCAGAAGGATCTGACGAAATGGATGACACGGCGTAACCATAAATTTGATTTGGCAAAGCAGTTTTATCAATAAAAGGTGGATGTGTTACAGGCTTATCGTTAATGCGAACAATGTTGCCATCAGGCTGTTTTCTATAAACATTGTACCCAGCGATTTTTCCTTTCGGTTCCAGCCAGTGAATCTCGAGTCCTTCTTTGCCAGGCACAACCCACACGCTTTCTGGTGGTGGCGGCAACACTTTAGTTTTCGCTTTTATTTTACTAACAGTGTAGGGCTTTCCCCAAATTGTTATGCCATCTTTCTCATAGTAGGGTATTACTTTGTAGTCGTAAAATTTTCCGCCTTCCACCTCAGTATCAAGGTAATTTGTCTTGCGATAGTTAGCTTCTGATATAACCTTCCACGGTTCAGTGCCACTTTTTCTTTCCACCTTAAAACTCAAAGTATTGCCAGCGTCCTTGCACTGATCAAGACAGACCAGCCACTCAACAATGATCCCCTTATCTGTGGCTCTGGCAGTAAGCCGTCTCATTATTTCACCAACTGGATAAATCCTGACATCCACGGGAGCAGACGCAGTGATTACTTTCTGACGGTCTCTATCGTTAACAGTAACTCGATATCTGTAAGCATGGTTTGCAACAACCTGAGAATCTTTCCAGACCATTTTTCCGCCATCCATTTTGGCAGGATCGGGATAAGCTGGATGAAAACACTGGGTTCTCTGCCATGGAAGATCCGGGCATTCTTTACAACTCAACCCTTTCCAGTCTATTTCAGCTTTCTCAACGGTAAAACAATAGGGATACTTTGAAAAATCTTTTTCCTTGGAGGCAACATCCCAGGAAAGCTCCACCCCATCTGGATACAGATTTACAAAGATTTTATCTACCTTGGGCGACTCTTCTTCAACCACTTTTGGCACAGGAAAACCTTTTCTCCCGCATCCGACAAGACCAAGCACAGCAAAGAGAAGCACCCAAGATTTAAAAAAACCTATTCTAATCGAACCTGACTTCATATATCACCACCTCAGTGAGTCAATTTATAGCGATTCCTGATAGTATTAATGTTTTCCTTGGTTTCCCTAACGTAATTTTCTGTAGTTTCTATGGCTTCTTTTACCCGAGACCATGATGTTCCACCATGAGACTTTCGGCGTTCAACAGCTTTACGCACATCGAGCACTTCGAAAATGGTTTCGTCAAAGGCTCTATGAAATTTTCGTAGTTCTTCCAGAGTGCAATCCTTGAAATCTTTTCCTTCTTCGATGCAGAATCGAACAATCTGTCCAACTACATGGTGAGCCTTTCTAAAAGGCACTCCTTGAGTAACCAGATAGTCTGCCAATTCGGTGGCGAGAATCCATCCTTCTTTTGCCGCCTGTTCCATCCTTTCTTCACGAATGGTAATTTCTGGAAGCATCATAGCGAGAAGTTTCAGAGTGCTGAGGATCGTATCAGCCGTATCGAAAAGAGGAATCTTATCTTCCTGAAGGTCTCTGTTGTAACTAAGTGGTAACGCTTTCATGGTAGTGAGCAAAGCCATCAAGTTGCCGTAAACTCTTCCGGTCTTTCCTCGCATCAATTCTGCTACATCAGGGTTTTTTTTCTGCGGCATAATGCTCGAGCCCGTGCAAAAGGCATCGCTCAGTTCAATGAAACCAAATTCTGAACTCGACCATAACACAAGTTCTTCTGCAAGGCGGCTTATATGCATCATAGTTATGGCTGCCGATGAGAGAAATTCCAGAAGGTGATCTCTGTCGCTTACTGCGTCTATGCTATTTCGGGTTATTGCATCAAAGTTAAGATACCTGGCTGTTATAGTCATGTCTATAGAAAAGCTTGTGCCTGCTAGAGCTGCACTTCCCAAAGGAAGCACATTGACACGTTTCAGCGCGTCGGCAAAACGTTCTTCATCTCGACGAAACATTTCACAGTATGCCATGAAATGGTGACTCAAAGCCACAGGCTGAGCATGCTGCAGGTGAGTATATCCGGGCATTATAACGTGGAAACATCGTTTTGCTAGATTAGCGAGAGTTTCTATCACTTTCACGAGTTCTTCTCTGACCGATAATATTACGTCCCGCAGGTAAAGCCTAATGTCGAGAGAGATCTGATCGTTTCTGCTCCTGGCTGTGTGAAGCTTACCCCCTATATCGCCTATCTTCTGAATAAGCCGCTGTTCTATTGCCATGTGAATATCTTCGAAGGATGGATCGAAAACAAATTCTCCTCGCTCGATTTCTCGGTAAATCTCTCCAAGGGCTGTAATAATCTGGGAAGCTTCGTCATGGGAAATTATTCCACATTCTGCAAGCATTCTACAGTGGGCAACACTTCCTGCAATGTCATATCGATAGAGTCGCCAATCAAAGCTCAGCGATTCCGTATATCGTTCTACTTCGCCAAGAGTGGGTTTTTCAAAGCGTCCCTGCCAGGGTTTTTTAATTTCCACGGTTCTTTTGTCCTCTTTCTTTCAAAAGACTGTTCTTCTTCATGCCTTTATCTGTTGAATCATGGAAGCGATTTTTAGCCTGAGTCCCTGAAGACGAATAAATCCAGTAGCATCAGCCTGCTGATATTCGGTGTCTTCCTCAAAGGTGGCAAGACTTGGTCGATACAGCGACCGATCCGATTTCCTACCCAGCACCATTACATTGCCTTTGTAAAGTTTTAACCTGACAGTGCCCCAGACGTTATCCTGGGCTGTATCCATAAATTGCTGGAGGAGTTGGCGTTCAGGTGAAAACCAGAATCCGTAATAAATCAAACGCGAATATTCAGGAATAAGACTGTTTCTGAGATGCATAACTTCTCGATCCATCGTAATGGATTCAATCGCCTGATGGGCTACTCGAAGTATAGTCCCTCCCGGTGTCTCATAGACCCCCCGAGATTTCATTCCCACGAATCGGTTTTCCACTATGTCCACTCTACCAATACCGTGTTTTCCGCCCAATTCGTTGAGATGCTGCAGCAACTGAGCAGGAGACATCCTTTGACCGTTGACAGCTACAGGATCTCCCCGCTCAAAATCAATCTCAACAATCTCAGGTTTATCGCTAGCCCGCTCGGGGCTAACCGTAAGCACGAACATGTCTTCCGGGGGTTCCGCCCAGGGATCTTCCAGAATGCCTCCCTCGTAGCTTATATGAAGAAGATTTCGATCAGAACTGTAAGGTTTTTCTTTGGTTACCGGCACAGGAATGCCGTGTTTTTTTGCAAATTCGATAAGAGCCGTCCTGGACTTGAAGTTCCACTCTCGCCATGGAGCAATGATTTTAAGGGAAGGATCTAAGGCCATATAGGTCAGTTCAAACCGAACCTGATCGTTACCTTTACCCGTGGCACCGTGACTTACTGCGTCAGCTCCTTCTTCCTGAGCAATTTCAACCTGTTTTTTAGCGATAAGCGGTCGTGCAATAGATGTCCCCAGAAGATATTGATTTTCGTAAATAGCGTTTGCACGAAACATGGGAAAAACAAAGTCTCGTACAAATTCCTCTTTAAGATCCTCTATGCGGACTTTTGATGCTCCTGTTTGAAGAGCCTTTTCTTCCAGCCCAGCGAGTTCTTCACCCTGGCCTATATCAGCGGAAAATGCGATTACCTCACACTGATAGGTCTCGATCAACCACTTGAGTATGACCGAAGTGTCAAGACCTCCCGAATAAGCAAGAACAACCTTGTTAACCTTCATTCCCAACTCCTTGTTGAAACGCAAAAAATTACGTGACCCTTTTGAATCATTACGAATCAAGCGAATATTTCATCTTTCAAGAATTATTAAGTGCTTTTCACTCCAGAATGGCAACGAGCGTATAAAAGATAAATCATGCTCAATCCCGCTACTGAAGAATCAACCACTCAAGCAAAGCCATCTGGATGAACATTCTGTTTTCTGCCTGATCAAAGACGACCGATTGAGACCCTTCTATGACGTCGTCGGTGATTTCTTCTCCACGGTGAGCCGGAAGACAGTGTAACACGATAGCCTCAGGATGAGCATGGGAAAGTAGCTGGCGATTGAGCTGGTATGGAGCAAAGACTTCTCGCCTTCTGGCTTCTTCTGCTTCCTGTCCCATGCTTGTCCAAACGTCGGTATTCAAAACTTGAGCGTCTTTAACGGCTTCCACCGGATCTCGATAAAGTTCCACTCTGCCGTAACTACGATCGCTACTCTTTACCTTAGCCATAATCTCTGGATGAGGCTCAAAACCTTCAGGTGTAGCTATTCTGAGAGTTAATCCCAGGCGTAGAGACGCCTCAATCCATGAATGACAAACGTTGTTTCCATCTCCCACCCAGGCTATGGGGAAATTGAAAGATCCTTTCTTTTCCCACACCGTAAGAAGATCCCCAAGCACCTGACAGGGGTGATGTAGGTCAGTAAGACCGTTTATAACCGGGATGGAAGAATAGCGAGCAAGTTCTTCCACTTCTTCGTGAGCGTAGGTTCTAACCACAAGAGCATCAATGTATCGGGATAAAACTCTGGCTGTGTCTGAAAGAGGCTCCTTACGGGAAAGTTGAGTTTCTTTAGAAGTCATAAAAATGCAATTACCGCCAAGGTAATACATGCCTGCCTCGAAGGAAACCCTGGTTCTCGTAGATGGCTTCATAAAGAGCAGACCCAGCACTTTACCTTGAAGAGTTTTTACAAGAGTTCCCTCACGAAGAGCTTTTTTCAACACCTGAGCTCGCTCAATGACAGCCCATATCTCTTCTTCTGTAAGATCCCATATAGTCAAAAAATGCCTGGTCATACAATCTCCTTAAATATTTGATCAAGCTGATCCAACAGCCAGTCAATGTCTTCTAAGGGAATTATAAGAGGCGGGAGAAACCTTAGGACTGTGTCCTGAGTGCAGTTGATAATGGCTCCTCGCTCGAGACATTTCTCCACGACAATCTTTGCTGGTCTATCAAGCTCCATGGCGAGTATCAGTCCACGTCCTCGAATATCCTTAACTATTCCATGTTTTTTCTGAAGTTCTCTAAGTCCCTTAAGGAAATACTCTCCTTTGCGCTGAACATCTTCCAAAAACTTTGGATCAGCGATGGTTTTAACTGTTTCCAGAGCCACAGCACTTACAAGCGGTGTCCCGCCAAAGGTGCTGGCATGGCTTCCCGGATCAAATACCTCCGAAACTTTTTCAGTGGTTATCATCGCCCCAATAGGAAGACCGTTAGCAAGAGCCTTTGCAAGAGTTATTATATGAGGCGCTACTCCTTCGTGTTCGTAGGCAAAAAGTTTTCCTGTTCTTCCCATTCCCACCTGGACTTCGTCGAATATGAGAAGTAGCCCTTTTTCATCACATAAGTCTCTCAGGTTTTTAAGATAACCTGCAGGGGGAATTTTAACTCCACCTTCTCCCTGTATGGGTTCCACCATAACCGCACAGGTTTTTTCCGTGATAGCATCCCGCACAGCTTCGATCGAACCAAATTCTACATATACAAAGCCATCCACAAGAGGTTCAAAACCCTTCTGAACCTTTTCCTGACCTGTTGCTGAGAGAGTGGCGAGAGTTCTACCGTGGAAAGAATTTTTCATAGTGATAATCTGGTAACGGCCCGGGCCGTAGTGAGTAAAGCTATACTTTCTGGCAAGCTTTATAGCCGCTTCGTTAGCTTCAGCACCACTGTTACAGAAGAAGACACGATCCCCAAAGGAGCATTTTACAAGTTCGGCCGCAAGTAGTGTTTGCGGTTCTGTGTAAAAAAGGTTTGATACATGAACAAGTTTTCTTGCCTGCTCACATAAAACTTCCGTTAATCTTTCCGGACAGTGTCCTAAATTACATACAGCAATGCCTGCAAGAAAGTCCCGATATTCCTTGCCATTATTATCCCATAATCGACAACCCGAACCACGGACAAACACCACCGGCTGGCGAGCGTAAGTGCGACATATTGTTGTGTCACAAATTTCGGTAATGTTCAGTTCTCCCCTGGCTTCCATTGTTTCCTCATCCTTTTACGATTTCAGTTCCTATACCGGAATCGGTAAAGATTTCAAGTAGAACAGAGTGAGGCAGACGGCCATCAATGATATGAACTTTTTCAACGCCTGCGCTCAAGGCATCTACAGCGCATCGAAGTTTTGGTATCATGCCGCCCTTTACGGTTTCAGTTTCTATAAGCTCCAGAGCCTCGCTCATGGTAAGACTTGAGATGAGATTACCGTTTATATCCAACACACCCGGCACATCGGTCATGAGAACAAGTTTAGTGGCTTTTAGCGCTCCAGCTATGGCTCCAGCGACAAGATCGGCATTTATATTGAAGGTTTCTCCCTGAGGACCGACTCCTACGGGAGCTATCACTGGAATAATCTGGCTTTTTTCTAAAATGCGGATAATTTCTTCGTTAACTCTTTTTACCTCTCCAACAAGACCGATGTCTATAATTTCTGGCGGTTGATCATCTCCCTGATACTTATAAATGTGCATCTTCGTGGCCTCAATGAGATTGGCGTCCTTCCCGCTTAGTCCCACCGCTTTACCGCCATGGTTATTCAGCAGTTTCACAATGTCTTTATTGAGTCTTCCGGCTAGCACCATTTCGACAATGTCCATTGTTTCTTCATCAGTTACTCGCATCCCTTCCCGAAATAGGCTTTCTTTGCCGATCTTTTTTAGCATTTGACCGATCTGAGGACCTCCCCCGTGGACCACAACTGGATTTATGCCGATGTATTTGAGAAGCACGACATCCTGAGCGAAGGAATCCTTAAGATGTTCTTCGATCATGGCATGGCCACCATATTTGATCACAATAGTTTTGCCATAAAAACTCCGTATGTATGGCAGAGCTTCGCTCAGAACTTTTGCTCTTTCCGCAACTTTTTCCATCGATTCTGCCTGTCCCATCTTCAATCCCTCAAGAAAAAACCTTTGTTTCCGCCCACAATAACCATGAAACCGTCCGCCCCTGAAAACCTCCTGGAAATTCGATTACTTCCAGCCTGCTACAGGATGTATCGGCTCAGGTCTTGATCTTCCACAATGTCTTTTAGAGTATCAAGCACATACTGCCGATCTATTTGTATAGTCTGTCCCTGAAGTTCTGGCGCATGGAAAGATATATCAGACAGAAGCTTTTCAATAATGGTGTGAAGCCTTCTAGCACCTATGTTTTCTGTCCGGGTGTTTACTTCGTAAGCTATTTCGGCAATGGCTTCGATCGCTTCGGGTTCAAACACCAGTTCAACGCCCTCCGTTTGAAGAAGAGCCTTATACTGGGTCGTGAGAGCGTTTTCTGGTTCTGTCAAAATTCTCACGAAATCTTCCCTGGTAAGAGGTTTTAGTTCCACGCGTATGGGAAACCGCCCCTGAAGTTCGGGAATAAGATCAGAAGGCTTAGCTATATGAAAGGCTCCAGAAGCAATGAAAAGTATATGATCAGTTTTAACCATGCCGTATTTTGTCATAACGGTGGAACCTTCAACAATGGGGAGCAAATCTCGTTGAACACCCTCTCGAGAAACGTCAGGTCCCCCGGTTGCGTCTCTTCCCACGATCTTGTCTATTTCGTCTATAAAGATTATGCCCGACTGCTGAACTCGCTCTATAGCCGTCCGAATGACTTTATCCATGTCCACAAGCTTTTGAGCTTCCTCTTCGGTGAGAATCTCTTTCGCTTCGGGAATTTTTACCTTTCGTCGCCTGGTTCTTCTGGGCATCATGGAATTAAGCATTTCACGGATACTGTAATCGAGTTCTTCCAGGCTCACTCCAGTAAAAATTTCCATAACAGGAGCAGACCGATCTGCCACTTCAACTTCTACGTAACGCTCATCTAGTTTTCCCGTTCTAAGAAGTTCTCTAAGTTTTTCTCTTGTGGAATCGATAGTTTGGATGTTGTCCGCCATCTCTTCTGGTGAAAGATTCGTCTCCGCTTGACGAGCTGCCGCACCACGACCCCTTCTTTTGGAAGCAGGAAGAAGAATATCCAGAAGTTTTTCCTCCGCAAGCTGCGCCGCTTTTTCTCGAACCCGTTCTAATTCCTCCTGCCGGACCATGCTGACAGCAATATCGGTAAGATCTCTAATCATTGATTCGACATCCCGACCAACGTAGCCCACTTCGGTGAACTTGGTTGCTTCCACTTTAAGAAAGGGGGACTGAGCAAGTTTTGCTAATCTACGAGCGATCTCTGTTTTACCGACCCCTGTGGGTCCAATCATTATAATATTTTTTGGAGCAATCTCATCTCGCAGGTGTTCAGGCACCTGTTGTCTTCGCCATCGGTTTCTTAAAGCGATGGCGACCATTTTTTTCGCTTCCTGCTGTCCTATAACGTATTTATCGAGTTCCTTGACAATCTCTGCTGGAGTGAGCGGTTTATTCATATCTCAAGCTCCTCAATGACAAATTCGCTGTTAGTGTAGATGCATATCGAAGCCGCAATGCGCATTGCTTCTTCGACGATTTGGCGTGGAGAAAGATTCGAATGCTTAATAAGAGCTCTGGCTGCAGCAAGAGCATAAGGTGATCCTGACCCAACAGCGGCAACGCCATCATCGGGTTCAATCACGTCCCCACTACCAGTTATTATAAGACACTCGTTTTTATCTGCGGCAACGAGCATAGCTTCAAGCCGACGAAGCACCTTATCGGTGCGCCAGTCTTTAGCAAGTTCGACGGCTGCCCGCTTAAGGCTACCATTATACTGCTCAAGCTTTGCTTCAAGCCGTTCAAAGAGTGTGAAGGCGTCAGCCGTTGCTCCCGCAAAACCAGCAAGAACTTTACCGTGATGCATGCGGCGAACCTTCTTTGCACCCTGTTTAATAACCGTATCTCCCAGGGTCACCTGCCCATCTCCCGCCATAACCACTCGACCCTGATGGCGGATGGCTAGAACCGTTGTGCTCTTTATCGATCTTTCTTGCATATCAATCCCTACCGTCCTTTCTGCTTCTCAAGTGAGCTTTATCATATACACTGGTTAAATGTCCAAGATCAACGTGAGTGTAACGCTCTGTTGTAGTCAGGTGAGCATGACCAAGCATTTCCTGGATCGATCTTATGTCTGCTCCAGCGCTCAAAAGATGACTTGCAAAGCTATGGCGTAGCCCGTGAGGTCCCATAAGCTTTGATGCTCGGGCTTCCAGTAGTTCCTTTTGGAGTATGTCGTGGACAGCTCGAGTGGACAACTTTTTGCCTCGATGGTTTTTAAAAAGCACGTCAGAGACATGGCGGAGGTCAGGTTCTTGGGTGGATAGAGCTTCAAGGTAAGAGCTTATTGCGGACAGAGCCGTTTTTCCTATTGGCACAAGCCGTTCTTTTCTACCCTTCCCCACAACTCTTAAAAATCCTTGATCATGATCAACATCGGTTTCCTTGATAGATACAACCTCACTAACTCGAACACCTGTGGAATAAATAGTCTCGTATATTGCCCAATTTCGAACCTGGCGCCAATGAGAAGATGCAGAAAGAGCTTTGTCTTTCAGATGACCTAAAAAGGCGTAGATTTCATCAACATCCATGTAGGGTGGGGTCTTTAGAGGAACTCTAGGATTGTGAACTTCTTCAACGGGATTATGAGTTTCTTCAAAACGTTCTTCAAGAAAGCGATAGAAGCTCCGTAAAGCTGAAAGCTTCCTCGCTTGAGAACTTTTTTCTAGGGATAGGGAACCGAAAAACTCCAGAACGTCGTAGCGCGTTCCGTCGTGTATTGTCGGAATACGGTTTCCGTTTTTCTTTGCGAGCCAGTCAGCCCATTGATTCAAATCTGACTCGTAGGCTCTAACAGTCTCACCGCTTACTCGCCTCTCACTTTCTAAGTAAGCAAGGAATAATTTTATAGCCTTAGCTAGTTCCATTGAGATTCCATCCCTTGTGATGGGTTCAAAACTTTTTATAGAGAGTATGGGAATAAGATGATTAAGGACAATCTAAACATCTCTTTAGTTCTTTTGTCACCTGCCTGCAGCTAATTGTACGCATTTTTTGTACTCATCGCCAAACCATTCCTTTAGAAGATTAAGGCTTGGGTAGTGAGTAAGATCATAGTGGATCGGGGTAATAGCAATATACTTCTGCTGTATAGCATAAGAGTCCGTATCTTCGTCGGGATCATATTCTGCGGTCTGGCTACAGAGCCAGTAATAGACTCGATTTCTCGGATCTATCCGTCTGTCATAGGTTTCAGCGTATTTAAGATGTCCCTGTCGCACTATTTTAATGCCTCTAATTTCTTCAGCGGGACAGTGAGGAAAATTTATATTGATAGAAACACCCTTTGGAAAGATGCGATTTTCGATAATTTTAATGATCTTTGGCAAAAAAGCCATTGGCCCACTGTAATCCTTTGCTGGGTAAGCATCTATAGACACAGCTATAGAAGGAAATCCAAGCATGGCAGCCTCTGTGGCAGCAGATACAGTTCCCGAATAGATCACATTTTCACCAACATTAGCTCCATGGTTTATGCCGGAAATGACCATATCCGGCAGAGGACGCATTAGTTCTCTAATAGCAAGTTTTACACAATCTGCCGGAGTGCCGTTTACAGCATAACCGAAAAAAATCCCATTTCGTTTTACTTCTTTTACTCGGAGTGGATCCAGAAAGGTAATGGCATGTCCCACAGCACTTTGTTCTGTTTCTGGCGCTACCACATAAACATCGTGTTCCGGCGCCAGAATGTGGTAAAGAACTTCAATGCCCTTTGCGTAAATACCGTCATCGTTTGTAATTAGTATCCGCATTTAACTCCTAAAAACCTCCTCCTTGCTGATAAGATTTGGCAAGTTGCACTCCAAGTTCCATGGCTTTTCGGTTTAATTCTTCAGTCCCTCTGGGGGCTCTGTTCATAAGAGCGGCTTCCAGACTTTTGAGAGATACCGCCCCTGTTATAAAGACAAGGCTTCCCAGAGCTACCACATTTGCAACCATTTCTTTTCCGAGTTCTTT
This sequence comes from Thermodesulforhabdaceae bacterium, assembly GCA_037482015.1. Classification (NCBI taxonomy): domain Bacteria; kingdom Pseudomonadati; phylum Thermodesulfobacteriota; class Syntrophobacteria; order Syntrophobacterales; family Thermodesulforhabdaceae; species Thermodesulforhabdaceae bacterium. The sequence continues at coordinate 132,422 of JBBFKT010000002.1, read as the reverse complement.
GCGAGCCATGGCTGTAAAGGGAATAGAAATGGCTTTAGTTGTGGGTAGCTGTTTCACAAAGGTTGAATCTACTATAAGGATACCGTTTGGTTTGATGTCGAAGCAGTAAAGATCACAGGAATTCTGATTCATGGCGAGCAACACGTCCGGCTTCAAAGCTTTTGGGTAATCGATCTCCTCGTCGCTTATAATTACTTCCGATTTGCTGGCTCCACCCCGTGCTTCTGGCCCATAGCTCTGGCTCTGGCAGACATATTTTCCATCATATATCCCAGCGGCTTCCGCTAAAATGATACCAGCAAGGATTAGCCCCTGACCGCCGGATCCGCTCAGGCGAATTTCGTAGCGGTAGCCCATTTTTTTGATGCCTCCTCACGAATTTTCTGATACTCCTGAGTGAAAACCGGAAGATCTCTATCTACAAGAACCCCAATCGTAATTCTTCCAGAAAGTTCCTCAGGAGTCATGTTTTTGGCTTTTTCGACAGTTACAGCCGCTTTTTTCATCCATAAAAGCATGTCAACGGCACTTCCCATATTATTTTTGCGCCCATATTGAGTATGGCAATTACTAATCACTTCAACAACGGCAAATCCCCTTTTCAGGATCGCTTTTTCTATTATGTCGTCAAGGACATTGGTGTGATAGACGGTGCCTCGAGCCACGAAGCTAGCGCCGGCTGTTACTGCAAGTTCTGAGATAGCAAAGGGATGCTCGATATGCCCAAATGGTGAAGTTGTTGTGTAAGCTCCATAGGGTGTTGTTGGAGAAAACTGTCCTCCGGTCATACCGTAAACGTTATTATTTACAATGATTGCTGTAAGATTCAGGTTTCTGCGAGCGGCGTGGATGAAGTGATTTCCGCCGATGGACATAGCATCTCCATCACCCATGATTACAATGACCTGGAGGCGAGGTTTGGCAAGTTTGATACCAGTTGCGAAAGTAAGAGCTCTCCCGTGAGTTGTATGAAGTGTGTTAAAATCCACATAAACGGGCAGGCGACTAGAACAGCCAATACCAGAGACGAGTACGACATCATCTTTTTCAAACCCGATCTTGTCGATTGCTCTAATGAGAGAACCAAGCAGAATACCGTTTCCGCATCCTGGGCACCACACGTGAGGAAATTTTTTGTCGTGGCGGAGGTATTTGTGAATAAGCTTGGTTATTTCGGCCATTGTTGCTTCTCCTTATAATTTGACAAGGCGGGAAAGAATTTCATTTGGGGTTATAAGCTGACCGTCAATGCGGTTAAGCTTTTCAACCCTTGTCCTGCCCTGGTTGATTCGCTTAACTTCTCGCGATATTTGACCGAGGTTAAGCTCCGGCACTAGAACAACTTTTACTCGCCGAAGTAACGGTTCTATCACCTGTCTGGGAAATGGCCATATTGTCACCAACTGGATAAGGCCCGCACGGACCCCTCGACTTCTTGCTTCCCGAACTGCTCTTCTAGCAGATCTTGCTACCGACCCGTAAGCAATCACAAGCACTTCTGCATCTTCTGTGAATTCTTCTTTGACCATCATAATGTCAGAGAAATTATTGTATATTTTCCGATGAATTCGAGTAAGGAAGGCTTGAATTTCGTCAGAGCGTTCAGTGGGAAAACCACGTACATCGTGTATAAGCCCAGTTACATGGTAGCGGTAGCCATCTCCAAAAGCCGCCATAGGTGGTACCCCTCGCGGAGTGTCTTCGTAGGGAATATACCACTCAGGTGGCATGCTTGGCTTTATTCTATCGAAGACCTCGATTTCTTCAGGGTGAGAAAGTTGAATCTTTTCTCGAGTATGAGCTACTACCTCATCGGAAAGAATGATGACCGGCGTGCGGTATTTTTCTGAAAGATTAAAAGCTCGGACGGTAATATCAAAACATTCCTTGGTTGTAGAAACTGCAAGGACGATTATGGGATGATCACCATGAGTTCCCCATCTAGCCTGCATTACGTCACCTTGAGCTACTCTGGTTGGTAGTCCAGTGCTGGGTCCCCCACGCATAACATTAACGATCACGCAGGGAATTTCCGCTACACAGGCAAAGCCTATGTTTTCCTGCATAAGGGAAAAACCTGGCCCGCTTGTTGCCGTCATTGCTTTGACCCCAGCGAGGGAAGCTCCGATAACCGCACCAAGACTGGCAATTTCATCTTCCATCTGTATGAAGGTTCCTCCAACGGCAGGAAGTCGGTGAGCCATCATCTCGCTGATTTCTGTTGCGGGAGTTATGGGATAGCCGGCAAAAAACCTGCACCCTGCGGCGATAGCTCCTTCTACCATCGCTTCGTTACCCTGAAGAACTAGGACTTGTCCTTGGGTAGTCTTGGAGTCGCTCACTTCGATCACCTCCAGATATTAAACAACATCTACCGGAACGGGTTTCTTGGTTCTAACACTTATAGCAAAATCCGGGCAATGAGTTTCACACCATCCGCATCCTGTGCATCTATCTTCAGCCACAATAACCGGGTTTCCGTTCTCATCCATCTCAATACACTTCCTGGGACAAAGAGCAACACAAATACCGCAGGACTTGCACCAAGCTCGAAAGATGTCAATTTCAAAACTTCTCTTTTCTTTGGTTTTACTTTCGTCAGTTGTCTTGGTTAGCACTTCGTTTTCCATGATTTCCACACCTTTTTTGTAATTTTTGCTCTAAAAAATTTTATAAAGGTGCGCTTCCATACGACTAACTTTAGGGAATGAAAGCTTTTCGTTCTCACAGTTTCCATAATTGTCAATATGATAAGGACTCCCGAATGTTCTCATTTTTTGTTGGAATGTAGCCTTAATTACGATAATATTACCTTAACTTTTGGGTGTCAGATCGCATTGGAAAGAGAGTTAAAATGAACAGGTCACGTTTTGGACAAGCCAAAATGCCAGATCCTGCTAAAGTTACCAGAATAGAAAAACTCGATATTAGCGATCCAAAACTTCTTAGAGAATTTATACCCGTTAGCATAGACAACATTTCTGTTCAGGACATACTCCCCTTTTCAGTCTATTTCCCATTTATGCAACCTAATGCCTCCGTAGAATTTATCAAAATTGCTCCATCAGGTGGTTTTTTAAACTCTCGATGGAAAACCATTTTCAGAGAAAATAATATAGAACACGCCTATGTCCATGTAAACGAGTTTGAGCTATATGCCCGTTACATCAACGAAAAACTCTCAAAAGTTCTCTCAAACCCTTACCTTTCTAAGGACAAAAAGCACAAAATACTTTATAGAACTGCCTCTTATATCATGCAAAGAATACTAAATGATCCACGATCTGGAAAGAACATTCAAATGGGGCTTGATTTTATGGAAATGTTTTCTCAATACGTTGTGAAAAGCGAGGTAACAGCTTCCATGCTGGCCAGGATTTTTTCAAAGAACTATGAGCTATTCAGCCATTCTCTTCAGGTGGCTTTACTTACCGCTGTTTTTTGTCGTTTTCTGAAAAAGGACGTTAATTTCATTCTTCTTTGCGGTTTGGGAGCTCTTTTTCACGACATCGGGAAGGTTGAAATACCCCAAGATATATTGTTAAAAAAGGCACCGCTTTCGGATGAAGAATTTGCAATCATAAAGCGTCATCCTGAACTGGGAGTGAAAGTTATGGAATCTCATGGAATCTTGGAAAAACAGTCTCTAGATGTTGTGCTTCAACATCACGAATCTGCCGATGGCAGTGGATATCCGTCGGGGCTCACCATTGACGACGTTTCCCCCATGGCTCAAATTGTACATATCATAGACTGTTACGATGCTTTAACTACAACCAGAGCTTACAAACTGGCTGTGAACCCCTTCGAAGCCCTGAAAATAATGATTGTAGAAATGAGAAATTCTTTTAACAAAAGTCTCCTGGAAAATTTTATAATCTTCCTGGGATACTAATAGAATACATCTATGTTTCAGCGCGCTTTAGTGCTTTCTGCTGGCTGGGGAACACGGCTTCGCCCCTTAACATTCTTTCGCCCAAAGGTGTTAATGCCTGTGGGTGGGAAAACTCTACTGGAACGCTGGCTTTCTCACTTAGATGGATGCGATGAAATTTTTGTAAACGCTCATGCTTTAAGTCCTTTATTGCATGAACACGTTAAAGCAATGCATTTCAATTATGGACATCTTAGAACTTTTCACGAACCGAGGATTCTTGGTTCAGGTGGATCTCTCTTCGCAATGTCAAGGGCTTTTCCTAACGAATGGATGATAGCAGTAAATGGAGATACTTTCTTCTCTCGTCCTGAGCTTAAATTTATTTTTAGCCAGATAGATTATGAAACTCCCTCGGTCTATCTTGTCCTAAGGAACGAATCTCGTTTTAACAATATCATCGTCGATGCTGAAGGATTTGTTCGCCACATACGCAAATCTTTTCTAAATGAGACTGAATTAGCCAGAGGATACCGTGTTCTTGCTTACACTGGAGTTCAAATCTTCCACACAGATCTTCTCGTTCATTATGGAGCGATGTTAGCAAAGCGTTTAGAGCCGGCGTATTCTTCGGTTCCCTTTATGGACGTCATGGAAATATACACTATGATGATTGATGACAGTGTGCCTGTTAGGTATCTTGAAATAAATGATGGATTGTGGTGTGATGTTGGCACAATAAAACGGTATATTGATCTATGTCTGGCTGTCTGCGACGGTGTTATGGCAGGAAAAGACGTTATACTTGAACCTGGGATTGAAGTAAGTTCCACTATTTTATGGGATGGGGTGCGGATCAAAAGTGGAAGTAAGCTTGACAAATGCATTGTTACCGATGGGGTTATAGTGGATGGAATGTATCAAAGAGCGATTATTACTCATTGCGGGGTCTGGAAGCTCTAAGCCATTATCAAACATTGGTTATCTACACAGCAAAGTAATTGATTTTTTAGAAAATGTTAACACTTGCTTAGATATTAAGCCCATAGCTGGAGATGGGTCAGACAGGCGTTTTTTCAGAGTCCAATGGGAAGGGCAAAGCTTTGTTGTGATGTATTCACCACCTGACACTCCCTTTCGAGCAAGGGAAAACAGAGCCTTTGACTATTTCTCAAATCACCTTGCATCTAATGGGATTCCAGTTCCAAAAGTTTACACATCTGATCAAATGAAAGGAATCTTCCTAATGGAAGATCTTGGCGATATTAGTCTTTACAATTACATCCACCACCACCCAAAAGCCCGACAATTGGTGTATAGAAAAGCCATTGCTCTTCTTGTTCATTTTCAAAAAAAAGCTACTTTTGGCATCAACCCGGATGTATGTGTTGACGGCTCCTTTTATGATCCCCCCTTTGTTTTAGAAAAAGAACTAGAATATTTCAGACGGTCTTTTTTATGTAACTTTCTAGGACTTTCTGCTTCGTGGAACAGCTTAAAAGACGATTTTTGCCGACTTGCTGATTTGGCCGGAACTAGTGATTCATCATCTTGCATACATCGTGATTTCCAAAGCAGAAACATTATGATCAAGAGAGGGAAGCTTCATGTTATTGATTATCAAGCCATGAGATATGGACCTGGTGAATACGATCTTGCCGCCCTTTTAATCGATCCATATGTTGGAATACCTTCGCACGAACGCTGGGGCCTAGCAAAGTTCTACGCTCGACTGAACAAAGATTTTTCATTCGAGCGTTATGAAGTGGTTTCCCTTTGCAGAAATCTGCAAATCCTTGCAGCCTTTGCTTTTTTGGGGAAAGAAAAAGGCAAGTCGTTTTTTCTTCGCTTTATTCCAAAAGCGCTAAAGGAGCTTTCAAGTAATCGGCACATTCTCGTTCGCTTAGGGTTCTCATCTCTTTGTAGTTGGCTTAATAAGGCTCGGGAAAAATTCTTACAATTCAACTCCTTATGCAAAAAAAACTGAAAAAAGTTCTTTTTTGTGATTAAAATAAAAAGTTCATGGACGTAATACCGAAAGTTATGTATCCTTATTTTACAAATCATCTCAGAAAGGAGGCTGTTATGACATCCAACACCACCAGAACAAAAAGGCGACGTAAGAACAAAGATCGCCCAAACAAGGAAAACCTTAAAAAGGAAACAAAACGAATTACCAAAAATCTCGAGATCCTAGAAAAGCTTATGACGTCGTAAACCACTAACACCTGGGATATTTCATCCCAGGTGTTTTTTGGAAAAACCAGGATGTGTAATAGTAGGAAAATATCCAGATGTAAATGTAAGTATCTAAGACGGGTGACAAGTCGCTGGCGTGATCTTGGGGGGGAAATTTGTAAGCTAAGGTATAAAAACAGACGTCTCATGGAGCTTTCATACATAGATCCCATGACAGGTATTCAAAATCTTCGAGCTCTTAAGGAATTTGCATCTACCCAGATAAAAGCAACCATCAGAACGGGTGTTCCAACTGCCATAATAATGATCGATCTTGATGATTTTAAAAAAGTAAATGATTCTTATGGGCATGCAGTTGGAGACATTGTTCTAAAAGAAACGGCTAAAGTTATTAAAACTCATATTCGAGCATCAGATCAGGCCTTCCGCTATGGTGGCGAGGAGTTTGTGGTTGTGTTGCCTCAAACTCAGCTAGACGAAGCTATAAAAGTAGCAGAACGGATTAGAGTAAAAGTAGAATCTAACCTTATCTGCGCTATAAACGGAGATAAGCCTATTTTTTCAATAACTGCAAGCTTGGGAATATCTATTATAACACCAGAATCCTCCTATTCCGGATTTGAAGCCGCTTTTGATAGAGCTGATAAAGCTCTTATGGAGGCTAAACTAGGCGGCAAAAACATGGTTATGTGGGAAAGTGAGGCGGCTAAAAAAGCTGAGGTGTCAGGTGATGAAAGGAAGGAGATTTTAGAGTTTTTTTCTCTTAACCATACTAACGCAAAATCAAAGAATTCTGATATCTGATGTGGCTTCATTCATACCGCAGAGCTTCAATGGGATTAAGCATGGAAGCCTTATAAGCTGGGTAAAATCCAAAGAATATCCCCACAAATCCCGAAAAGCCAAAGGCAAGCAAAATCCCAAAGGGAGAAATAACGGTAGGCCAGCCAGCCATAGTAGAAATACTTCGAGAAATAATAACGCCAAGAATAATTCCCAAAACTCCCCCTACGAGAGAAAGAATAAGAGATTCCATAAGAAATTGAAGGCGAATATCCCAGGTTTTCGCTCCAACCGCCATTCTAATACCTATCTCCTTTGTTCGCTCTGTAACGGAAACCAGCATAATATTCATGATACCAATCCCACCCACTACAAGGGATATGGAAGCAATGGTGCCGAGAAGAAGGGACATCACCCTAACCGATTCTCGAGCTGTTTCAAGAATTTTTGTGAGGTTTCTAACTGTAAAATCAGGATCCTGTTTTGGTCCTATTCGGTGTCGTTGCTTTAGAAGTTCATTTACCTGTTGTTCAGCCACAGGGAGATCCTCGGCACTTTTAGCCTTTATCATTATCATTTTAACTGATCCAGGAATGCTTGTTCCAAAAAGCATCCTCTGAGCCACCGTAACCGGAACAAACACCGTATCATCCTGATCCTGACCAGTGGGTGTTTGGCCTTTTTTTTCAAGAACTCCTACAACCGTGAATGGAACATTTCTTATTCTGATTATCTTGCCAACAGGATCGGCTTCTCCAAAGAGATTTTCCACAACCGTCTGTCCCAGGATACAAACTTTAGCCATATTCTTTACATCCTGTTCGGTAAAAGATCTGCCAGAAGTAAAATTCCAGTCGCGAATAAAAAACATTGAAGGAGTCGTCCCCACTACCGCTGTTGACCAATTCTGGTTTCCGTAAACAACTTGAGCACTACCGGTAAGGAAAGGAGCTACGTCCATAACAGCAGAACATTCTTTTTTAATGGCTTCCGCATCGTCAACAGTAAGAGATGATTGAGACCCTGTTCCGGCGCGAATTCCGCCAACGGTTGTTGCGCCGGGAAGGACAATCAGAATGTTGCTTCCCATTGTAGCGATCTGATTTGAAAGCTGAAGACTCGCTCCGCTTCCTACTGCAAGCATTGCGATCACTGCAGCAACGCCAATTATTATGCCGAGAGTTGTCAAGGCAGATCGAACTTTATTTGCTTTAAGAGATCTCACAGCGATCTTTATTGTTGATCCCAAATTTACCATCGTTTTCTACTTTGTCCTCCGCTCGTCCGCTACTATCCGACCATCCCTGAATCGTATTATCCTCTGGCCGTAAAGGGCTATATCCGGTTCGTGAGTAACCAAAACTATTGTAATGCCCTTCCTGGCATTAAGCTCGGTAAAAAAGGACATTATTTCCTCGCTGGCGGCTGTATCAAGATTTCCTGTTGGCTCATCAGCAAGGATAATGGATGGATTGTTAACCAACGCCCTAGCTATGGCTACTCTCTGTTGCTGTCCACCCGAAAGCTGATTTGGATGGTGACGTTCCCAGTTCTGAAGCCCTACAAGTCTGAGAGCTTCCCTGGCTCTTTCAAGCCGTTCCCTTTTGGACAAACCATTATATAAAAGCGGTAGTTCGACGTTTTCCAAAGCCGTCATACGCGGAAGAAGGTTAAAATTTTGAAACACGAAGCCAATTTTTTTGTTCCTTATTTCCGCAAGAGCATCCCTGTTCAGTCCGGCTACATCCTTCCCGTCAAGTTTGTAAGTGCCGGAGGTAGGAACATCAAGGCAGCCAAGAATATTCATGAAAGTGGACTTCCCCGAACCAGAAGGACCCATTATTACAACAAACTCTCCCCGATCAATAGAAAGCGTAATCTCCTTGAGCACTTGCTGGTCTATGTCCCCTACTCTATAGATCTTTGTGATGTTGTAAACTTCAATAAGAGCCATTAGCGGAAAAACCTCAATAAAGCACTGGAAGATTTTTGTGGTTTACCTTTCGCCTCAACAATAACATCCTGTCCTTCTTCGAGACCAGAAACAACCTCAGTATAGCTTCCATCGCTTATACCGAGAGTAACCTTAACGAATTTTGGTTTTCCCTTGTCCAACACCCAGACCCCAGGTTCTCCTGGTTTTTCTCCGTTCTTTACTAACCGTTCCAGAGTAATCCTCAAGGCGGCATTTGGAATTCTTAACACTCCTTTCTTTTCGGCGGTCACGATAGACACATTAGCCGTCATACCAGGTTTTAGTTTTAATTCTGGGTTGTCAACGAGTATCACCACATCGTAAGTCACAACATTTTGAATATTTGTAGGAGCAAGGCGAATCTGCGATACCGTTCCGTGAAATATCTGGTCCGGATAAGCATCAACGGTAAAATTAACGGGTTGACCTACAGTAACCTTGCCAATATCGGCTTCGGCAACATTGGTGTTTATTTGCATTTTCGTAAGGTCTCTTGCAATAGTGAAGAGAGTTGGAGTCTGAAAACTTGCTGCTACCGTCTGACCTACATCAACATTTCTTGAAATTACCACGCCATCCACAGGAGAAATAATCTTGGTGTAGTGAAGATTTGTCTCAGCACTTTTCAATGCGGCTTCAGCCTGAATAAGTTGAGCCTTAGCGGCTCCTACCTGAGCCACTGCAGTCTGGTAATTTGTTTCTGCAGCATCCAGTTCGCTTTTTGCTATCAGATCCTTTGCAAAAAGTGCTTTGTTTCTTTCAAGAGTTCTTGCCGCATCAGCAAGAGTTGCTTCCGCTTTTTTCAAGTTCGCTCTAGCTACAAGGACGTTCGCTTTTGCCTGCTCCACCTGAGCTTCCAAAATTGACGGGTCTATTTCGGCAATAACCTGCCCTTTCTTCACCGGCGAATTAAAGTCAACGTAAATGTTTTTGATCGTGCCGGAAACCTGAGTGCCCACAAGAACCATAGCCACAGGATTTATTGTGCCCGTGGCGGAAACTATTTGCACAATGTCGCCCTTCGTCACTTTCGCTGTTGAAAATCCTTCTTCGACTTTTTTGTCTCCAATGTCGCTAAGGAACACACTGATGAGAACAACCAGAATCACCCATCCGACGATGATTAAAACTCTTTTTGGTGTCATTCAAACATCTCCGTTTTAATGACATTTTAGGACAAAAACCGTTTACTTACCTACCCCCATAGCCTTTAGAAGACTAGCTTCAGCGATTTTATAGTCGTAAAGCGCCTGGATATATTCAACCTGAGAACGAGCGTAAGCTACAAGAGCATCTGTCATTTCAATTGAGCTACCTGTTCCAACTCCGTAGCGGCCTCTTGCCAATTCGAGATTTTCTTGAGCCTGTTTTGCCGCCAGTTCGGCTGCATTAATTCTTTCCTGAGCTTCCACCATGTTAAGATAGGCTTCCTTAACTTCAAGGTAGATTTTTTGCTTCAGAGATTCTTCATTGGCTTTCAACATTCCCAGGTTTGCTTTGGCTTCCTGAACCTTGTATGTAGTTGAAAAGCCACTGAAAATAGGCACATTAAAGCTTAGTCCCACATCCCAATCATCTCCGGAAAAATTGCCATTTCTCGGGATGCTGTAAGTAATTTTGGTAGCGAGATTAGGATAAAAATCCTTCTTTGCCAAATCGACCGATCTCGTAGCAGATCCTATTTTAGCTTGAATACTCTTTAAATCTGCTCGCTCCTTATATGCCCTTTCTAAGGCTTCTTCAAATGTTATTGACAATCTATCCATTGTCAGGCTGTCTTCAATATCATACTCGGGAGCTCTTGGAAGCCCCATAGCATTATCAAGAGTGGCTTTAGCAATCTTTACGGCATTTTCGGCCTTTATGAGGTTAAGGCGAGCATTGGTAAGGTCAACTTCCGCCTTGGTTACATCTATTTTTGGCTTGACTCCCACTTCGTAAAGCCCTTTTGCCTGATTGAGATGAAGTTGATACTGTTTGACGATTTCCGCTGCTACATTGCAGTTCTTCTTTGCTCGCAAAAGAGAGTAGTAAGCCTGCTTTACGGTAAACACAACCTGCACCGTCGTATTTTCGGAATCGAAAAGAGAGGACTGGGTGGATTTTCTCTGGACATCAACCTGAGCCGATGTTTTACCAAAATCAAAGAGGTTTTGCTTAAGGGTTGTCTGACCGATGTAATCGTTAAATGATTTACCCGTTACATCAGGAGTAGACATCGATTTGGTATTACTGTAGCCAGTTGTAGCGGTTATTTGGGGATAATAGCCCGATTTGGCCTGACCAACTTTACTTTCAGCCGCCTGAACGCTATAACGGCTTGCCCAAATATCAGGATGTTGCCTTAAACTAATATCAATGCACCGCTGAAGATTCAAAACTTCGCCCGGCTTGATCTCCACCACTGCATCTTCTGCAAAGGCGGAAAAGTTTACCAACGCAAGGCTAAAACCAATCCACCAAAGCATTCGTAAGATCGTCATGATTTATGCCTTTCCTTAGTTTATATTTCCACGACTCTAATTAGATTAGTTGTTCCCATCTGACCAATAGGTATGCCTGCTGTGACCACAATTCTGTCTCCGGGTCTAGCAAGTTTATGTTCAACCACCCAGCGACGCGCTTCTTGAAACATCTCGTCAGTGTTGGTGAAGTGTTTGGTAAGAGCCGGGATTACTCCCCAGGATAAGCTTAGCTGGCGGAAGGTGCTTTCTCGGTGAGTGACTGCTATAACTGGCATTGAAGGACGGAATCGAGCCACTAAACGGGCTGTTTTCCCTGAAGCTGTAGAAGCCACAATAGCCGAAGCACCCAATTCTTCGGCAATTTCCCAGGCAGATCGGCTGATGGCGTTTTCTACAGAATGCTCAACCGATTCCACTAAAGAATTTTGCAGGAAGTCCTCCAGCACACTTTCGGTGGATCGAGCCACCTTATCAAGCACTCTTACTGCCTCTACCGGGTATCGTCCTATTGCTGTTTCCTCGGAAAGCATTACGGCATCCGCTCCGTCAATAATTGCATTTGCCACATCCGAAGTTTCCGCTCTAGTCGGTTGAGGGTTGTTAACCATGGAAAGAAGCATCTGAGTAGCTGTAATAACGGGCTTGGCTCTCCGTCTTGCCTCGCGGATAATACGCTTCTGAATAATAGGAACATCTTCCAATTTCATTTCTACTCCAAGATCACCTCTAGCAACCATCACTGCATCTACTACGTTTAGAATAGCATCAAGTCTTTCCACAGCCTGAGGTTTTTCAATTTTACCGATCACCATGGGAGGATCAGGCACATTTTTAATCATTTCCCGAAGAAGTTTTACATCATCCTCGTGCCGTATAAAAGATAAAGCCACAAAGTCCACGCCCAGAGAAAGTCCAAATTCCAGATCCTCTTGATCTTTTTCGGTAAAAGCGGGGATTCTGAGGGCACTCGAAGGCAGATTCACTCCTTTGTGAGATCTCACTACCCCGCCAACCACAACTCTAGCCAGAACAGCATCCTCGAGAATTTTTTCAACCACAAGTTCCATTGTGCCATCAACAAGTAAAATTCGATCTCCTTCTCTCACGTCATCTAAAAGATATGGATAGTTAATTGGAATAACATTCGAACCAGGCTTTTCTTTTTGGGATGGAACCAGATAAACCTTCGAGCCTGTTGTAAGTTCCATCTGATCTTCTGGTAGTTGTCCAAGGCGGATCTTAGGTCCTCCGAGGTCCTGAAGAATACCCAGGCAGATGTTTTCACTACTGGAGAGAGTTCTTATGTGATTCACTCTAGCAGCATGCTCAGATCTGGTTCCGTGAGAAAAGTTTAACCTAAACACATCGACACCTGCTTTTGCTAGCTGTCTTATCATTTCCAGCGATTCCGAAGCAGGCCCAACGGTGGCTATAATTTTCGTTTTTCTCTGTCTTTCACTCATTGGCTCGGTTCTTCATTTTATATTTGTCATCACAACAAAAGGCCTTATTTTACTTTAATTACCACTCTGTGCAGGCAAGAACTTGGAAGAAATGGATTTTATATTCCGGTCGGAATAATAAAGATTCGGAATCATTGCCAGTAGCACGTCACGTTTATTATCTTCGGGATGGTCCAGCACATATTGATAAAGCATTTGGAGGATCTTGCCTATCTGAGGACCCGGACCGATGTTAAGAACGGACATTATATCGTTACCATTTACAGCGATAGATTTAACTGAACGAGGGTATCCTGAAGATTGAATGCGACTAATCCGATCTCGCAAAAGATCAATTTCTCCCGTGTCAGCGGGATCAACACCGTGAGCCAGACGATCGGCTCGAAGAAGATCCAAAAAATCATCCATAAGATCGTTGCCTATTCGATTTATAAGTCGCCTTACTGCACCATCGGACCACTCGTTGATATTGTGAACCATGTGGTTTTTAACAAGAGTTACGACATCTTCAATGAGTGTATGGCTTGTTTTCCAACGGTTGAGAATCTCTCTTGTCATTTCTGCACTCAAAGTTTCATGCCCAAAAAAACGAAATCTGCCTTTAATTTTCTTCCTTACTCTAGGTTTTGCAATGTCGTGAAATAATGCAGCGAGACGCACTCTCAGTCTAGGTGGCGTGTGAGCCACTGCTTCAACGGTATGACGGTAAATGTGGAAAAGATGAAATCCATTTTGTTTTTTCATCCATCCTTCAAGGATTTCAGGGAAAAAGTTTTTGAAAGCACCGGTTTTTCTAAGAATCTCAAACCCATCTCGCACATGAGTCCCAACGATAAGCTTAAAGAATTCATCCCTTATGCGTTCTATTGCCACATCTTTAAGCAGTGGGGAAGTTTCTTTCATGGCATTATAGGTCTTCCTTTCTATGGTAAAGCCGTATTCTGCCAGAAACCGAGCAGCACGGAGCACTCGCAAAGGATCTTCTCTAAAACGAGCTTCCGGATTTACCACTCCTCTTATAATGTGCCGCTTAAGGTCTTTAATCCCGCCGAAGATATCGATAAGTTCCTCTCCCTCAAATGGCATAGCTACAGTGTTTATTGTAAAGTCGCGCCTAGCGAGATCAGCTTCTAAGGTTCCGGCGGGGGTTGTTTTACCAATACAGGCAACTTCCACTGGCATACCACTTAGCACAACGACGATAACGCCAAAACGAGCACCTACGGCCACTGTTCGATATGGCGAAGAAAGAAGGACATCATCGGGTGCGTCCGTAATAATATCCCAATCTTTTGGAGGAAGACCTAAAAGAAAATCTCTTATGGCTCCTCCCACAATCCAAGCTGAAAAACCACTTTTTTTAAGCCATTCAAGGAAGTTACGAAGTTCAGGAGGAAAAGGTAGATTTAACCTTTCTGGAAAGAGCTTTTCCATAATGAGACCACCTTCCAACGCAATTTATTAGTCTGCTTCGATAAGACTTTCGCGAAGAAGTTCCAAATCGTCTATCTCTTCTTCGAGATAAGCTTTGAGTTTCTGTTTAAGACGGTTTTCTATCTGCCTTACTCGTTCTCGGCTGATTCCAAACTGATCTCCTATCTCCTGGAGAGTCAGAGGTTCGTCGGCAATAAGCCTTGTATCGAATATAACAGCTTCTTTACCTTTAAGATGCTTTCTAAAGTTCATAAGCTTTTCATGTAGTATTGCCCTTGCTTCATTATCAGCAATTTGATCGTCGGCCAGAGGAGCACTGTCGGCGAGAAAAGCGATATGAGTATCTTCGGAACCTAATGAAAGGGGACTGTCCAGTGATACCTCGGAACCACTAAGCCTCTGGTCCATCTCTATGACTTCTGACTCTTTAACATGAAGCTTCTGGCTTAAAAGAGCCGGTGTTGCATCAATCCCCTGACGTTCAAGACGCTCCTTTTCTTTCCTCAGGTTAAAAAAGAGCTTCCTTTGAGCCTGAGTAGTGCCAATTTTTACCAAGTTCCAGTTGTCCATGATGAACTTAATGATATAAGCCTTGATCCAGAATGAGGCGTAGTAAGAAAATTTGTATCCTCTATAAGGGTCAAATTTCTTTACTGCTTGCATCAACCCTACGTTACCTTCCTGAATGAGATCAAGAAGGTTTCTCATCCAGTATTTTTGAAACTCCATAGCTATTTTCACGACCAGGCGAAGGTTAGATGTAACAAGCTTATATGCTGCCTGAATATCACCTTTTTCGTGGTATCTCTTAGCAAGTTCTATTTCCTCTTCTCGAGTCAGCAAAGGATATTTTTTAATCTCCTGTAGATAGAGATAAAGCGGATCGAGAGCGGTCTTCTCATCCACGACGATTTCTGGAAGAGCGGGGACAATTTCTTCTTCCTGAATTGGCAGAAGCTCCATTGTTTCCTCATCAGGCAACTCTGCAGGAAAATCAGGGGAAAAATCCTGTTCCAGATCATCTTTAAATTCAGGCACAGCATCCTCTTTTTTCGCCTGCCGCTCTTTTCTAAGCTTCATGTAATCTCCCCCTCTCCTTTTTATGTGGCTTTCCCTTCACTCCATCAGATCCTGTTGCGCTCCCATTTAAAAGCGCATCTGGTGGACGATGGATCACCTTTTTAGAACTTTTAGATACCACAAAAGCTATGCCATAGCAAACAAAGACGAGAGTGTGTTCTAAAAATATAGTTATTTCGATGGTGGCAAGATATTGGGGGGTCGCCGTCCCCGGCGACCGATGCATTGCAAATTTTACGGTTCCCTGTGACCATTAGTAATATGAAGGATGGTTGCCGAGATGAACAAAAAACAAAAAGAATTGGCAGGAACCATTGAGATAGGGGCGGTCAGTTTGACCGATCCATTCCCACACTACCCGGCATGCGGGTCCCCACCGGGCGGTTCGAGAAGCGTAGGGGCGACCTCTTATGGTTGCCTCTGCAGGCAGATACTACGGCCTCTGCTGATTTCTCGCTCCGGTTCATCACCGTCACCCTTTCACAGGCGTAAAGTAGGGGCGAAAAATTTTTCGCCCCTACTGCACAACCGCCGAATTTACACCATTTCGCCTTGATCACGAGAGCTTCGCGGCCTCTAGACCACTTGCCCTGCTCCGCAGCGACTTCTATTCTGTGGTTGAAGAGCCGGATCTGGGGATTAAAGATTTTTAAAATCTATCCCTTGATAACTCCAACGGGACGCAACCGGGCCACCTTAAGACTAAGCCCTGCATTATGGACAACTTCCACTACTCTGCTAACATCTTTATAAGCTTCTGGCATTTCTTCTTTAATAGTCGCCTTACTTGCTCCACGGACATATATACCGCGCTCAGCCAATTCTTGTGGAATTGATCGTCCCTGGGACACCTTCATGGCCTGATGCCGGCTCAATAGTCGCCCTGCCCCATGGCAGGTGCTACCAAAGGTTTCTTCCATCGCTTTCTCTGTGCCCACCAGAACGTAGCTGTAGCGTCCCATGTCACCGGGTATCAAAACCGGTTGACCTACAGATCGATACACAGCTGGGACTTCCTTTCTCCCTGGGCCAAAGGATCGAGTTGCCCCTTTGCGATGGACGCAAACTTCCATTTCCTTACCCCCTACAACATGTCGTTCTATTTTTGCGATATTGTGAGCAATATCGTAAAGAAGCGAAAGTCCCAGGCGCTCTGCCGGCATTTTGAAAAACTGTTCAAAAGTTTCCGCAACCCAGTGAGAAATCATCTGACGGTTGGCAAAGGCAAAATTGGCTGCAGCGCCCATAGCACCTAGATAAGCCTTACCCTCTGGTGAACGTATAGGAGCACAACAAAGCTGGCGATCCGGGAGGTCAATGCCGTATTTTGCTACACTCTTCAAAAGTATGGCGATAAAATCATCGCAAACCTGGTGTCCTAAACCCCTTGAGCCGGTATGGACAAAAACGGTAAGCTGGTCTGGGAACAGCCCAAAAACTTCAGCCACTTTTTTATCGTAAATTTCTTCAACAAAACCGAGTTCGATGAAATGATTTCCAGAACCAAGAGTTCCAAGCTGGGATTTGCCTCGTTCTAGAGCCTTTGATGA
This sequence comes from Thermodesulforhabdaceae bacterium, assembly GCA_037482015.1. Classification (NCBI taxonomy): domain Bacteria; kingdom Pseudomonadati; phylum Thermodesulfobacteriota; class Syntrophobacteria; order Syntrophobacterales; family Thermodesulforhabdaceae; species Thermodesulforhabdaceae bacterium. The sequence goes on along the minus strand of JBBFKT010000002.1, from coordinate 115,599 downwards.
TACTTCAGACGGGTCAGCCCAGGGTATGCACCCATTTTCTTCTATACGTTCCAGATCGCTTTCTTTGCCAAATCCTTTACGAACCGCCCATTTGGCTCCTTCCGCCAGCACTGATCGGAGTTCAGACTGGGACAATGAAAAATCTTTCCGGGAAGAACCAACTCCTGAAGGAATATTTTCAAACAGCTCATCAACTAGACTCTTAACTTTATCATCCGAAAGATCCTTTTTAGTGAGATGGGTGGTCATGAGTCTTACGCCGCAATTAATGTCGTAACCCACACCACCAGGGGAAACGATTCCTTCGTTTAGATCGAAAGCAGCCACGCCACCTATAGGAAATCCGTATCCCTGGTGGATGTCCGGCATAGCCATTGAGTAACCGACGATACCCGGAAGAGTAGCTACATTTGCTACCTGCTGAGCGCTCTGATCCTGGATAATGAGATCTAGCATATCTTCACGGGCGTAAATCAGTCCATCGGTTCTCATCTTGCCTTCTTTTGGAATCTTCCATCTCCATTGATCTATAGCGACACATTTTATTTTCCCCATAATAAACCTCCTGTTCTACTCATCAGAAATTTCTGATGACTTTTTTTCATCATAACCTTCAAGTGCAGCAAAAAACAACGCTTGCATTTCATCAAATCGCCTGCTCATTTCAAGAAAAAGGGAGCGAATGAGTTCTAATTCGCTATGCTCCTGAAGATCCAGAATTCTAAATAAAGCAGACTGAGCAGAACGGAAGGCACCAATGGTGGCATCGGCATGACGTCTTAAAAAAACGGAAACTTCATGGTGCGGCATATTGGCCATATTATCCGAAAGTTGTTCAGTTTTTTTACTGAATTCGATTGCAAGTTCAGTAAATGCTTCAAGCCAAGATTTTTTTTCTTCCATTTTAGTTAGATCCTCCAGTATATTTCCTGAGTGAATAACTCCGAAGGTGTCTGAGATGATAACCATTATAGACACTTGCTCTTTTTACAAGACATAACGTTTTGGTGCAAGGTCGATAAGATTTTTTATTGTAGGGTGATGAATAGGTATGCAGTGTTCTGTTGTAATAATAAAAATCTGACATTCAAACACCATACCATTACTTGTAATCTGTGGTCATCATGTTACAATACAGACGGAGGGCAATCCTGAAATTATGGTGCAAAATGCTTAAATGCAATAACTGGAGGAATGTATAGACAATGCAGACAAAAGCTATTCCTATTCAAGTGGGCGAAATGATCAAGATTCCTGTTCGAGGTCTTTCACCTATTTTTGAGCGAAAACTTCATGAAAAGCTTGTATTTACAAATCCCGAATATCAGCATCGTCATAATGCTGGATTGTGGATTGGAAACATTCCTCCCACAATATCGTGCATACGAAAAGTTCGAGGATATTACGTTATTCCAAGAGGTTTTTACCACGAACTGATAATATCTTGCCAGAGACTCAGACAGCCCTATAAGCTGGTTGATCTCAGAAGATCCTTTCCCCCTATTGATGTGGACTTTCATGGCTATCTCAAAGAATATCAGCAGCAAGCTGCAGAAGCGGTTTTGGAGAGAGACTTTGCAACGATTGTGGGCGGTTATAAGACAGGAAAAACGGTAATCGCTCTTTACACTATAACCGAACGAAAACAACCTACTCTTATAATGATACCCAAGCTGGAACTTCTTGAAAGTTGGTATAAGAAAATCCAGATATTTCTTCAGATCCCAGAAGAGGAGATCGGGCTTTACATTCAGGGGAATAAAACCATTGGAAAACGTATTACTATAGCTCATACGAGCGAAGTGGCTAAATACTGGGGAGAGCTTACCGATCAGTTCGGTTATATTATTCTGGACGATGCTCACCGTTGCCCAACTAGAATAATTACCCAAATTATTCCCAGATTCGATTCAATGTATATGTTGGCCATTTGTCACGAATTCAACCCTCAAGATAAACACTTCCAGATGATTAGATTCTACATTGGAGAGCCTGTATATTCAATAGATGCTAAAAGCGCTCGCGAAGGCTGTGGAGTAATAAAGGCTGAGGTAATCGCGAAACCTACCAATTTTACATATTCATATCGATCTAGAGCAGATTATCTTGGTATGTTTCAGCAACTTATGGAAGATCAATCGCGAACTGAGTTAATTGTAAAAGACATTGAAGAAGCTTTGCAGAAAGGCGATGGTCCAGTAGTCGTTATAACCGGAGGGCCAATCCAGGAAGAGATATTCTATCAGCTTTTATCTAATCGAGGTTATTCAGTCCACAAGGTTTCTATTCCTTATGATCTTCTTAAAGAATCGGATGAGAGAGATGCTTATGATGAAGAATCTGGTGGATTAAGTATGGCCGAACCCCCCGGTTACATACCTGACCACTACGACGTTCTTATAGTTACCCCTAGGATTCTCACCCACTGCTATCCTTACCTTAAAGGGATCAGGAGCATTTTTCTGGCTGTTCCTCTTTACTTTACCAATCCTCTCCTCAATGCTTTGAAAACCATCAGCACATCTGTCCCCGGAAATGGAGCTTCTGGAAAGGGTGAACAACCATTAGATCGCAGACATAAAAAGATAAAGATTTTCGATTATGTTGATACCAATATTGGGCTTTTATCAAATTATTTCAGAATGAGATCTTATAATTACGGATTCCCGCCTGATGTAATCTTGCAACACCATAAAGAAGGGGTTCAAAGTGGGTAAGATTTAAGCGGGTTTACATGCAGTTACGCTTCGTTGCTTTAGGGTCTCTCCTTAAGGGATGTCCCTATGTAATTACTTTGGGTGTACGTCCTCAGTTTAGTTGCTATTCCAGTGAAGATTTGTTCGCTCTTAAAATTACCCCGGTTGTTCTCTTCCCAACCAGTAAGTATGTGACGATTTTTCAAGCATCGGGAAAGCCGACCTTTCCTTCGCCTTTCTCCTACCATTTTCGAAAATGGCGATTTGCTCAATTTGCTCTCGCTTCTTATCTCAATGTACCTATGTTGAAAACCAGATGTTACAGAAGAAATACCTCAGCAGATGACGTCCTGGAAACATTCTCCCTCCCGCTAAAAATACTGGATCTAAAGAATGATCAATCTAAAGGAAAGCTTGTTACAACAAAAGAAAAGCTTGACGAAGAACTCAAGCTTAGGCAGCGTATGACCATCATTCAGGAAGAGTCAAAAGATATCATAGCCCGTCTTGTTCTCGTTTTTATCTTTTACGAACTGACCGGTTTCAAAACGGATAGTTCTATTAAAACTATTCCTAGTTCAGTTATTGAACAATCGCTTAAGATCGTTTACGAAGCCAATCTTGATGATATTGCTATTGAATGGATGCTCACCGAAAAAGGCTGGTTATTTGCCGGGCTTAACTTCCCACCAATGGTTTTCCTTTCGCCCGAAGGTAATACTGTTATTAATAGAAGAACTTTTCTATGCCATAAGTTCTCCCTATTTTCGGATGTTATCTCAGGAAAAGCTCCTGATTTTAATTACGGATATCGCCATTGAATAGGATGAAAAGTGCTGAAGAGTAGGTCTCGGAGATTTGATGTTGCTTCTTCACCAAGAATAATATCCAGAAGTTTTTTCTTTTTTTCGTGATAGATCACCTGGGGTTTTCCTTCAATGTGTGCCAGACTTTTTGCAAGTTCAATGGCGTCCTGAAGATTACCAAGTTCATCTACAAGTCCTAAACTTTTTGCTTTTGCTCCAGTCAATATCCTACCGTCTGCTATTTGTCGCACGGCTGATTCTTCCATGCCCCGAGCCCTGGCAACATCCTTTACGAACTGATCATGCACCTCGAGTATCGTGTCTTTCAGGAGCGTTTCTTCTTCTGGAGTCATAGGTCTAGACGGGTTTCCCGTATCTTTGAATTCTCCGCTTTTAATTACAACCGTGCTATAGCCTATTTTTTCGAAAAGCTTTTCGAAATTCGGGAAAACTGCAATTGCACCAATGCTTCCTGTCACGGTTCCCGGGTTTGCTACAACCTTGTTGGCTATACAGGATATGTAATATCCACCCGAAGTTGCCATACCACCAAGTGATGCTACCACAGGCTTTACACTTTTTGTTTTTTCCACTTCACGGTATATTTCCTGAGCTGCGCTGACGCCTCCCCCTGGAGAATCAACTCGCAGAATAATGGCTTTCACTTTGGGGTTTTCTCTGAAAAATTTCAGTCCTTCGATGTATTCCCGCGAATCTGCTATAAGCCCTTTAACCCAGATGATTCCAATCTGTGGGCCTGTTTTTAGGTCCTCCTTCTTATCCCAGAGTATATAACCAACCGTTATCAAAAGGGGAATTAGCACGAAGATTATAAAGAAAACCCACAAAATTCCTTTCAAAATTCCTCTCATGGCACACTCACAGTTTTATTTCTCTATCACAAATAGAAAGGGTGATCCCACAGTATCTTGTCCAACTCGGGAATCACCCTTTTATCATTCAGTTACTTTTGCTGAAGTAGATCCCCCAATTTTGGAGCTTCACTTTTCTGGGATGCTTTAAATTTCTCTATCTCTTCTCGCTCTAGATCTTCTACAAGCCGTTTGATGGACAGGCCGATCTTTCGTTCCTGCGGTGCCACATTTATAACCTTGGCTTCCACCGCTTGTCCTACTTGATAAGCCTGTAATGGATTGCCACCCTTCTGATGATCCCCTATCTCAGACACGTGGACAAGTCCCTCGATGCCTTCTTCAATTTCAACGAAAAGACCAAAATCGGTAATATTTGATACGGTTCCCGAAACCACAGTGCCAACAGGATAACGATCTCCTATAGTTTCCCATGGATCGGGTTCCAGTTGTTTAATTCCAAGAGAAAACTTCTTTTCGTTTTTATCTATATGGAGAACCTTTGCCCTAACTACCTGTCCTTTTTGGAAAACTTCCGAAGGATGCTTAATACGCTTGGTCCAGGAAATGTCGGATATGTGTATAAGCCCATCTATTCCTTCATCTATACCGACAAAAACGCCAAAGTCGGTAATATTTTTGATTTTGCCTTCAATAACAGTTCCAACGGGATATCGTTCTGCCACCACATCCCATGGATTTGGCTCAAGTTGCTTCAACCCCAATGAAATCCTGCGCCGGTCTTTATCTATACTTAACACAACGGCTTCAACCACATCACCGACATTCAAGATTTTGGACGGATGACGAATTTTCTCAGTCCATGACATTTCCGAGACGTGGATTAACCCTTCCACGCCTTTTTCCAGTTCGACAAAGGCACCATAATCGGCGATACTAACCACCCGGCCTTTCACTCTAGACCCCTCTGGATACTTTTGATCCACATCGCTCCAGGGATCAGGCGTCAGCTGTTTAAGCCCAAGAGACACTCTTTCATGTTCGCGATCGTAATGAAGAATTTTTACAGTAATCGGATCGCCGATCTTAAACATTTCCGATGGGTGCCCCACTCTACCCCAACTCATATCAGTAATATGGAGCAAGCCGTCAACACCGCCGAGATCGACAAAAACTCCATAATCGGTTATATTCTTTACATTTCCATTTACAACCTTACCTTCTTCAATCTTGGCAAGGGTTTCCGCCCTCTTGGCTTCACGTTCCTTTTCGAGAATAGCTCTTCTGGAAAGAACCACGTTCCGGCGGCGACGATTATATTTTAAAATCTTAAAAGTCATGGTTTTTCCAATTAGTGCATCCAGATCTTTTATGGGTCTTATGTCCACCTGGGAACCAGGAAGGAATGCAGGGATACCGATATCTACTGAAAGTCCGCCTTTTACCTTAGTAACGACTCGACCTTCAATGATTCCGTCCTCTTCATATACGCGACTAATTTCTTCCCATACTTTTATTTTTGCCGCCTTCTCTTTAGATAGATAAACTACCCCTTCGTCATCATCGTGATACTCAAGGAGCACATCCACTTCGTCACCTACTCGAACATTAATGGCACCTTTCTCATCTCGGAATTCGCTGGTGGGAATGATTCCTTCGGATTTATATCCTATATCGACCACAACATAGTCATTCGTAACATGGACAACTCTGCCTCTAACAACTTCACCTTCCTGAAAAGTTTGAAAACTTTGCTCGTATAAGTCATCAAGGTTTTCCTGCTCAAACTCGCTTCGACCGTCACCGCCAAACTTTGTCATTAGATGTGCCGCGTGAAATCCTTCTCGTCCATTTTCTATTCCTTCTTTTGTTGTCATAATGTTTCTTAACCCCCTTGCCTATTGAGAATTCGGCTTCAAAGAAGCCCGTGGATTGAAATAATGCATATCTGATAGCAAATTGTGAGAACGTTTACAATGGTTTTTATTTGATCTGTTTTACATTTCAGATCAAGCCAGAACACCTTTGACGATAGAGATCCACGATCTTATTCATTACATCTTCTATACTAACTCCGGTCGTATCAATCACTACTGCATCAGGATCTTTAATCAAAGGCGCTATGCTACGTCCCATATCAGCTTTATCTCTTTCTATAACATCTTTTAGCACTTCATCAAAAGCAACCTCAACACCCCGAGAAACAAGCTCCTGCCATCTTCTTGATGCTCGCTCCTCAGGGGTAGCAGTTAGAAAAATCTTAAGGCACGCATCCGGGAAAACCACTGTTGTGGCGTCGCGTCCCTCTACTACAACGGGAGCCTTAGCGGCAATGGATCTTTGCACTTCGTTGGCAAAGTCTCTTACCTCCTGGATCTTGGCAAGACGAGAAGCTTCCATGGCCACTTCTGGATCGTGAAGTTCCCCGTTGATCACCCTTCCCTGATACTTCACCATAAATTTTCCTTCCGCCACATCAAATTCCAGCGGAAAGAATTTAAGTTTACGAACAAAATCCTTTGGCTCTAAACCATGATTTGATCTTATAGAAACCCAAGCGCAGGATCTGTAAATAGCTCCACTACTGACAAAGAAAAATCCTAAACGCCGAGCTACTTCAGAACAAACGGTGGTTTTACCGGATCCTGCCGGTCCATCTACGGCTATAACGTTTAGCTTTCTTACGGACATCAAACCCGAACCTCTCCAAGCACTTCTTCTAGAGCAGCAACAAACCGTTCGTTCTCTTCTGGAAGTCCTACCGTTATCCTGATGAATCTCTCAAGCCCGTAAGAATCCATTGCCCGCACAATAACCCCTTTGCGTAGCATTTTTTGGTAAACCGTTCTAGCAGGAACCGGAAGTTTTATCAGGAAAAAGTTTGTATGAGTTGGTATGTATTCAAGTCCCATCGCCCCGATTTTATCATAAAGATATTTCAATCCTTCCCACACCACCTGCCTAGATCTATTCAGAAATTCGTCATCATCGAGCGCAGCAAGAGCACCTACTTGAGCGAGCATATTTATGTTGAAAGGCTGACGGACTCGGTCAAGGTAATCGGCTATTTCAGGATTTGTAAAGCCGTAACCTATTCTTAAGCCAGCAAGTCCATAGGCTTTCGAAAAAGTTCTCAAAGCAACCACATAAGGTCCCGACAAGGAAATATAGTCAATAGCGTTTATGGATGCGCCTTCTTGCATAAACTCAATATATGCTTCGTCAACCACTACAACTACATCTCGTGGAATATTTTTAAGAAAGGCATCCCATTCACTCAAAGATACTACGCTTCCGGTAGGATTATTGGGGTTGTTAACAATGATAACCTTGGTTCGGTCGGTTACCGCTGAAGCCATCCCTTTTAGGTCAACCCGGTAGTTGACTAGCGGGACAGGAATTGCTCGAGCTCCCACAACTTGAGCAACAATCTGATACATTAAAAACGATGGCTGAGGCATTACGATTTCGTCATCCCGCTGAAGAAAAGCTTTGGAGACCATCTCTATAATCTCATTTGACCCGTTACCGAGCACAATACCTGCAAACGGGACATTGAACTTCTCAGCCAGCTTGCGTCTTAAATAAAAGCTACTTCCGTCAGGATAACGATGAATCTTATCAAGAACCTGCTTGATGGCTTTAACGGCCTTTGGCGATGGTCCTAAAGGATTTTCATTGCTTGCCAGCTTTATGGCGTCTCTAATGCCATATTCCCTTTCGAGTTCTTCTAATGGCTTACCTGGAGGATAAGGCACAATCTGTTTAATGTAGTCAGGAACAATCATGAATACTTCCTAGCCCCTTTCGGTAACTAAAATTGACGAATCTCCATCTATACGAAAAAACCTTTATTTGCAAATATTTTGTGTGGGTTATTGTTATCTTAAGATATTGCAATCAATTTCCTTCAACTAGCTCACATAATGTCAAATTTTCTTTAATGATCTTTCTTTGCTTTGTCTCCAGAAACTTTTATGGTTAGAATTATAAATTGATAATTGGCAAACACAAGAAACAGTCTAGTCTCTATTCCTAAACAAAAACGGCAAAGGAGACAGAAGCACCATGAGTATTGGATTGACCAGCTTAACACCATCGTCTGATGCTTTGAAAATACACATGGAACTTACCAGACAGGCTCCTATTCAGATTGATTCGGTGTTTATGATTCTAAAAGAAGCAGTAAACGGAGCAAAAGGGCTTGAACAGCAAGCAGAAACACTTCTTACGGAATACCACCATCGCTACAAAAACTGGCAGGTTATCCTTGATGAAACCAAGAGATACATCACATCAAACCAGCGTTTTTGGGAAAAACATCCTTTACGAGGCCGGATTGTTTTTCTTTTAAGTAAAATTATCTTCGATGCTTTCATCCAGTCGTCTCAGCCAGCTGTTAAATCTGTAGCTATTGATGAATTGATAGTGTTTTGGAACAGAATTTTAGATTCAAATGTCCTAAAACCTCTAATCGGAAACCATAATGAAAGAGCTATCCAATCACTCGAAGATGCCAGGGAAATCGATGAGCTAAACGGGGCAATCATCGCCCTTTTCCTGGATAAACTGATTAAACTCGACGACGATCACTTTTTTATTTTGCTCAACAGCTTTTACTCTCTAAAACCTCTGGCTAAGAAACTTGTGATCCTATGGGAACATCAAGGAGAATTTTTACAAATTCTTCGCAACCTGCTTTTTCGAGTTTTTGATCAAACCTACAACTACTGGCTAAACAAAGAAGATCCTTGCGAATGGCTTAAACCCTACCTTGAATCTGATATAGATCTAGCATCTCTTGAAAGTTGTGTTGCCATAAGTCATGCAACACTCAGGTCTCACCTGAATCTTATGATCAAAACTCAATCCATTTCCAACCATGTCCAGGCTATAACAAAGTTAATCGAACTTCCAGATTACAGAGATATTGTGAGAGCTTATGAAAAATTCCCAGAAGAACTTCATAGGTATCATCTTCGCGACGTCACTCGCCTTAGCATGATAATACGGCTTAAAATTACCCAGGTTAAGGGACTTGAAGCTATTCAGGAAGAAATGCTTAATCTAGTAAATCGGGATCTTGCTTTGTGGCTAAAGAGTCAACCGGAAGAAACACTTGCTCAAACAATTGACACTGTTATGGAAATTCTCTCTGCAAGCTTTAATACCCATCCTGAAGCGGTGCTACGTTGCGTGCGCACTTTCGGTGTTGAAATTGTTTCAGGCGGCAACAAAAGGCTTATCGATCATTTCATTGATCGAGCTATTGCCTTAGGCTTTCAGACACCCCAGATTAAGGGAGTCAGCACCTACTGGCAGGTTCAGGTAAACAATGCCCATATTCTTAACATTCGTGTATGGTTGGATATTATCAAATGCGATCCCAAAAAAACCAGACAACTTCTATCGGCTCTCATCGTATATCTTTCTCTCACCGGAACTTGCATTCGAGATACAGATCTTTTCCAACGAGATGTAAGTGCTATACTACACGCTCCCATAGCTACTGTTTACAATTTGGTTAAACAAATGGCTCGGCTCTTCCCTGTTTACTTCAATGAAATAGGTGCTGAAGGGGTTTTAAGAAGCGTGTCCACAGAAGTTGATGAAATACACGGTAGAGGAGATCCCCTGGTTCATTTCCTTAGGAAACAAAGCCATGTAGAAAGTAATAATCTGACTGTGCCTTTTATTGAAGCCGTTTTTAAGTTTTGGTATTCTCTTGATCCATCCCACATAAAAACTTTCTTGCCTGGAGAAGTCTATAGCACTATTGATCCATCAAGTTCTTTTGTTCAGTATCCTCATAAACTCGTTAAAGCTCTGTTTGACGAAACTATCGTCAACAAAATTGAAGATCTTCTTGAACTCAGCGAGGAAACTCTTAACACTGTCTTTGATCGTATCCCGGATGTGCCGTCTAAAGAGAAGCGAAGAGTCGTTCTGATGGTAAAATTTTATCAACTCCTTTATGAAAAGTATAACCTCGACCCAAAAGACATAGTTGAATACCTCCATCGAGGTGCTCAACTCGGTCTTCCAAACCCGTCTGAATTGGTTGCCGCATTGGAGAACGGCGATAGCTTTTCAAAACTTAAAGCTATCCTGGATTATCTGTCAAAGCTAAAGAATGTTATCACAGAACCTTCAGAGCTAAGAGCTCAGGAAAACATTTACATTAAACGCCATATCGCCGTTGATATCCCATCCATGTATGGATCTTACAACGAGAAAAAGTTCGACGCTTTAGGATTAACCTTCAGGCTTGAAAATCTTGCAAACGTTCTCTTTGAAGAGATTCTTCAGTCTTTTGATCTTGGTTTTATTACTAGAGCGACCTTTTCGGAAATACTTCGTGTGTTTCCCCTTTTCATAAAGGCTCTGGAAATAGAAGGGATAAGGTCCACTCAACTTGAACGTTACTACGAAATGTTTGAAAAGGCTCTAGAAGTAAGAAGATTTTCTCACTCTCAGTATATGGACATATTCAGAGGATTTTCGGAGGCAATAAAGCAGATCATTACCTTGTATTATCATATTACTCATGAGCAGAACCTAAATCGAATTATTCCCCGGCTTAAGGATGAGGAACTCTTGCCTAAATACCGCCGCACGTCGGAAATGACTCCAAGGGAAAGGTTACAACAACTTTCGGAGACGGTGCTTAGAGATTTTGTAGCCAGAACTTTTGGACTTCAACACTTTGATAATTTCATTACCCGCATTCTATCCACTCTTTCTCACCAGAAATCGGTTTTCAGCCCTGATGCCCTGGATCTGCTCCTTAGCTACGAACCTGGTAAAACCATTACATCAATACAGAATCCCGATCCTCATCTCTATGATCCCATCCATCTTGGCAATAAGGGCTACAACTTGGCCACTCTTCACGAGTCAGGTATCAAAGTGCCTCCGGGTTTCATCATAACAACCGAATACTTCCGATGCAGGAGAGTTATTGAACATTTTCCTGACTCCAAAAGAGACTTCCAGGCTAGACTGCACAAATTTCTTGGAATGCTTGAGGAAGAAACAGGACGTTGTTTTGGATGTCCCACTAATACACTTCTTCTTTCTGTAAGAAGCGGTGCTACCATGTCAATGCCAGGCATGATGACAACATTTCTTAATGTGGGAATCAACGAAGAAATCGTAGAAGGACTCATCAGGCAAACTGGAGAAGTCTGGTTCGCCTGGGATAATTACCGAAGATTTCTTCAATCATGGGGTATGTCTTTTGGTATCGACAGAAATGAGTTTGACAGCATTATGAGAGCTCACAAAGAGATGCGGGGCGTGAAAGTCAAACGCCAGTTCAAACCCGAAGAAATGAGAGAAGTGGCTCGGGATTACCGTAGAGCTTTGGAAAGTTTTGGAGTGCCCATTTCTGACGACCCATGGGAACAACTCCTTACTTCTATTAACAAAGTTATTGAATCCTGGAATGCTCCCAAAGCCAGAACTTATCGAGAAATCATGGGCATATCCGACAATTGGGGAACAGCTGTTACCGTGCAAGCGATGGTATTTGGAAACTTGGACGAATCATCTGGAGCTGGAGTGATGTTCACTCACAATACCTGGGCTGCAGAAGAAGACATAGACCCGAACGGCGATTTTACTCTCGGCAACCAGGGAGAAGACGTCGTAGGCGGTTTGGTGAAAACTCTTCCCATATCCGAAAAACAGCGTCTCAGAGAGGCTGAACCTCGAGAAACTTCTCTAGAAAAGCTCTTCCCTGAAGTTTACAAAAAACTGGTCGAAATCGCCGAAGAACTCGTTTATAAACAACATTGGGGACCCCAGGAGATAGAATTCACCTTCCAGGGAAATGTAGGTGATAATCTGTATGTGCTTCAAAGCCGGAATATGACCCCTAGAGTATCCCGTCGGTATCGAGTCTTTGTTCCGACTCCGGCTCTTGCAGAAAGCTACCTTGCAAGCGGTATCGGAGTAAGTGGGGGGGCTATCTCAGGACGAATTGCTTTTGATTTAGAATCCATCGACAGGCTAAGGCGGGAATTTCCAGATGATCCGGTGATCTTTATCCGTCCAGATACCGTTCCTGATGATATCAAGGAAATTTCTTCGGCTGATGGAATTCTCACGGGCAGAGGTGGAGCCACGTCCCATGCCGCCATAGTGGCTCACAGATTAGGAAAAACCTGCGTAGTTGGTTGCACCAAAATGACCGTTTGGGAGCAAGAGCATCGATGTAGCATAAATGGACATACATTCCGCACAGGGGATATTATAAGCCTCGATGGAAGAAGTGGAGCCATCTATCGAGGCAACCATGAAACCAAGTGGGAAGATGAGGTTATAGCAAGCAGTTAGCAAGTCGACCAAAAGAGGAGGAACATCCATGAGTGATGAGAAGTTTGTGCCCCAGAGCCTTGGCATCAATGGGCTTGGTCGCATAGGTAAGCTTTCTTTGTGGCATCACGTAGAAAGGCAGTATTTTTCGGAACTTGTTATAAACGTTGGGCGAGATGTGGGAAAAGGTCTAGAAGACCTTGCTGAATACATAGAAAAGGACTCAACCTATGGTTCGCTTCATAATTTTATCTATGGATGTAGAGCCAAAAGAATAATTGAGGAGATAAACGACAAAGAAGGCACGATGAAAATAAACGGGGTTAAGGTTAAGGTGCTCCGAAAACATAGAAACCCTTCCGATATTGGATGGCGAGATCACAATGTTGAAATTGTTGTAGATGCTACTGGTGTTTTCCTTGATCCTACGACTCCTCCGGATGATCCAAAGGGTTCTTTAAGAGGGCATCTTGTTGCAGGAGCCAAAAAGGTTATACTCTCCGCCCCATTCAAAATAAAAGATAAGAGTAAATCCTTCCCTGAAGATACCATAACCACGGTTGTTGGTATAAATGACTACGCCTATGATCATAAAAAGCATGTCATCATTTCCGCTGCATCCTGCACAACCACATGTCTTGCCTACATGATGAAGCCACTTATTGACCATTTTGGTGCCCAACGCATCCTTTCGGCGTCCATGGCAACTGTTCACGCTGCAACCGGTTCTCAAGCAGTCCTCGATAGACTTCCTAAAGCTGGCGCAACCGATCTTAGAAAGACTCGATCTGTTTCTAACAACATTATACTAACTACCACCGGCGCCGCAAAGGCTTTAGCTTTCGTTATACCGGAGATGAAAAACATTGGTTTTATTGCCGAATCAGTTCGCGTCCCCTTAACAACTGGCTCACTTATCATTCTTGTAGTCTTGATTCAGGATGAAAGTTTCACCAATCCCGTAAATCGCGAAACCATCAATAACATTTACAAAGAAGCAATGAAGCGATATCCTGAAGGCTATCTGATATACTCAGAAGAACAGAATGTTTCCTCGGACATTATAGGCACTCCCCGAGCTGCAGCCATAATTGAAGGAACAGAAACTCACACAAGAACAGCCGCTGTTAGGTTCGACATTGATGAAATTTTAAGAACGGGCGCCACATCGGGAATGGAAGTTCCGCCCACAGAAGAAGAAATTCAGACACAAACAGCCAGCATTATTATGGAAAAAGGCAAACGTATTTTACAGATCCCCGTTACTCAAGCTGTTATCTACGGTTGGTATGATAACGAACTTGGTAGCTACACCAACATGCTGGGAGATCGCACAGTTATGGTCGCAAAAATGATGAGACAGTAAGCACCCGGTGCTCTGTGCCTGCTAAAGGCACAGAGCCGTGAGACCTTATTCACCTTCGAACTAGAGGAGGAAAAGATATGAGCGTCAAAGTAGTCATTAACGGCTTTGGGCGTATAGGACGGATGATATTTAGAGCAAACATTGATCGTGGGGAACCTCTGGAAATTGTTGCTATAAATGATCTTGGAAGTACGGCCGATCTTGCTCATCTTTTGAAATACGATTCCGTGCATGGACGTTTCAACGCTGAAGTCGGTTTCGATGCCGAATCTCTCATTGTAAACGGCAAAAAATACCGTTGTTGTAAAACTGCCGACCCTGCTGAAGCCCCTTGGCGAGAACTCAATGTTGACATAGTGTTGGAAGCAAGCGGGCGATTTACAGAAAGAAGTCAAGCTCAGAGACACATCGAAGCGGGAGCAAAAAAGGTTATTATTGGTGCTCCAGCCAAAAAAGCAGACGCTACCTTTGTAGTTGGAGTAAACCACGAACAATACGATCCCAGAAACCATCATGTTGTTTCTAATGCGTCCTGCACAACAAACTGCCTTGCTCCTATTGTCAAGGTGCTTCATGATAAGTTCCTTATTGAGCATGGTCTTATGACCACGGTTCATTCTTACACTATGGATCAACGCCTTTTGGACGCTCTGCATAAGGATAAAAGACGAGCGAGAGCAGCAGCTCTTTCTATGGTTCCAACAACGACTGGAGCCGCCGTAGCCGTCACCGAAGTTATCCCGGAACTCAAAGGAAAACTCGACGGATTAGCCATTAGAGTTCCAACTCCTAATGTTTCAATCGTGGATTTTGTTTGTAGAGTCTCAAAAAGCGTTACAGTAGAGGAAGTTAATGCTGCTCTTGAGGAAGCCGCAAATGACTATCTAAAAGGTATCCTTTATGTTGAGAAAGATGAACTGGTTTCGTGCGATTTTAACCATTCTACTTACTCCTCCATTGTTGATGCGCCTCTTACGAGGGTCATTGATGGACAGCTTGTGAAAGTCATGAGCTGGTATGATAACGAGTTCGGCTATTCAAACCGCATGATCGATCTCGCATTACACATGGGAAAACAGCTTTAGGCAAACAGGATTGGTGTTAAGCTATGGAGGGGTAAAGAGATGAAAAGAATTGATGATGTAAAGTTCTCGGGTAAAAGAGTATTTCTGCGGGCGGATTTCAATGTGCCGCTAGATAAAGATGGTAGAGTCACTGACGACACAAGAATTAGAGCCACTCTTCCTACTATCCAGAAAATCCTTAATGACGGTGGCAGATTGGTGGTAGCTTCTCACCTTGGAAGACCCAAGGGCAAACCAGCGCCTGAATTTTCTCTAAAACCCGTAGCAAAAGCTCTATCTGACCTTATTGACAAACCTGTTCCGATCGCACCTGATTGCATTGGCGAAACTGTTCAACAGATGGTTCAAAATCTAAAAGACGGCGAACTGATTATGTTGGAGAATCTCAGGTTCCATCAGGAAGAAGAGAAAAACGATCCTGAGTTTGCCAAAGCTCTGGTTGAGAATATTGATGTATATGTTAACGACGCCTTTGCTGTGTCACACCGCGCTCATGCGTCAGTTCATGCTGTAGTGCGTTTCGTGCCTGAATGTGTTGCCGGGTATCAGCTTCAGCAAGAACTGGATTATTACCATCGAGCTTTGGAAGCTCCAGAGCGTCCTATGGGATTTATTATCGGTGGAGCTAAAGTTTCCACCAAAATTGGGGTTCTGGAACATCTCCTGCCACGGTGTGACCTTATGGTTATAGGTGGAGCTATGGCAAACACTTTTCTTAAGGCGCTAGGAAAAGGTGTAGGAAAATCGCTTGTCGAAGACGAATATCTAAAAACGGCTCAGGAGTTTCTCGAAACGGCAAAAGCCCGTGGAATAGAAGTGCTTCTCCCTGAAGATGTTGTTGTCGCTCTATCACCAGAATCGGAATCAGAACCCTGTCGTCAGTTAGCCATTGGGGAAATCCCGGATGATGTTATGATATTCGATGTTGGAGAAAAAACTCTTGCTAAGTGGCGTGACGCTCTTTCACGATGCAAAACCATTGTGTGGAATGGACCGGTTGGTATGTTTGAAAAACCTCAATTTTCAAAAGGAACAATGGAGCTTGCTAGGTTCGTCGCAGGACTTGCTGCTCTCACTGTAGCAGGAGGAGGCGATACGGTTTCAGCTCTCCATCAAGCTGGAACTTATGAAAAAATGAGCTATGTTTCAACGGGTGGAGGAGCTTTCCTTGAGATGCTTGAGGGTAGGGAACTTCCAGGGGTGGTGGCACTAAAAGATTGCGGTAAGGATTTAGTCTAAACAAGGAGTTCTCGATGAAAGCTCGAAAATGTCTTATTGCTGCAAACTGGAAGATGCACAAAACTATCGATGAAGCAGTTAGTTTTGTCAGAGAATTTCAGAAGAAGCTTCCTTTTCGAGAAGATCGAGAAGTTATGATTGCTCCACCTTTTACAGCTCTTTATGCTGTCCGATCATTTCTTCATCGAGAAGACATATTTCTTGGCGCTCAAAATTGCCATTGGGAAGACAAAGGCGCCTTTACTGGCGAAATTTC
Organism: Thermodesulforhabdaceae bacterium; assembly: GCA_037482015.1. Taxonomy (NCBI): domain Bacteria; kingdom Pseudomonadati; phylum Thermodesulfobacteriota; class Syntrophobacteria; order Syntrophobacterales; family Thermodesulforhabdaceae; species Thermodesulforhabdaceae bacterium. Next base: position 98,999 of record JBBFKT010000002.1, on the reverse strand, counting down.
TCCAGCGATGCTTTTGGACGTTGGTTGTTCCTATGTTATTGTGGGTCATTCCGAACGACGCCATATTTTTGGTGAAACTGATGAGGTTATTAACAAGAAAGTGTTAGCCCTATTGAAAAAAAGCCTTAATCCGGTTCTTTGTGTGGGAGAAAAACTTGAGGAGCGCGAAGCAGGTAAGACTTTTGATGTTGTAAAAGATCAGCTTCTAAAAGGGCTTAACGGTGTTGGCAAAGAAGAAGCAAGTAGAATTGTTATCGCTTACGAACCTGTGTGGGCTATAGGAACAGGACACACAGCCAAACCATATCAGGCTCAGGAAGTGCACGTTTTCATTAGAAGCGTTTTAGCAGAACTTTATGACAACGCTCTTGCAAGTTCCTTGCGAGTATTGTATGGAGGATCGGTTAAACCTGACAATGTGGATGAACTTATGGCGGAACGGGATGTTGATGGGCTTCTTGTAGGAGGCGCAAGCCTTGAAGTGGATTCGTTCTGCCGGATTGTATCTTATAAAGCTTAAAGTGAAAGGGGTGTAAGGCAAGAAGATGGAAACGCTACTCATTGTTTTCCATGTGCTGTTGTGTCTTTTCTTGATAGTTGTGGTATTGTTGCAAACGAGCAAAGGAGCAGAAATAGGAGCAGCTTTTGGCGGTGCATCGAGAACGCTTTTTGGAGCTTCTGGTGCTCCAACCGTTATGGGTAAGGTCACAGCAGTTGTGGCTATTTTATTTATGTTAACAAGCATTGTGCTGACTAGATATGCAGAACGTCCCAGTGTGCGGTCGGTAATGGATAAACCTCAGCAGACCGCACCCGCACCGGTTTTACCAGAAGCAAAGCCGGTTCCTGTAGCACCTCAGAGTAAGGAAGGGACTTCATCGCCTGCTCCTGAAAAAGTTTCTGAAAAAGACAAAGCTCCTGCTACAGCATCAGAACAGTCTCAGGTTCCTAAGACTGAAACAAAAAAATAGACTTGAAATTTGTGTCAAAATATGTATATTAGCAAATGCGAATGCCGAAGTGGTGGAACTTGGTAGACACACCATCTTGAGGGGGTGGCGGGGAGACCCGTGCCGGTTCGAGTCCGGCCTTCGGCACCATCTATAAGATCAAAAGGCCACGGTTTCGACCGTGGCTTCGTTATTTATGTGTTATGTGACGGTTTATGTGACGGTTTCCAAAATAGACCCTGATAAGAATCATAGACCAAAATCTTCCCTGTTTATGGGAAGCTGAGGGTTGTAGTAAGGATCATTGTCAAGAATAAAGGCCCATCTTTCTCGCATAGTGTCTATTTCTCGCCTGAAGCGTAGTTGTTTCTCAACAGTGTCTTCATATCCTCGACTCTTCGATTCATGATGATATAGTCTAACATGAGGAAGCACCACATGACGATAACCCTTGGTAAGAACTTTTAAGCAAAAATCTATATCGTTAAAGGCAACGCCAAGATCTTCATCAAATCCGCCAACTTCATTCCAGATATTTCGCCTTACCATCATGCAGGCGCCAGTTACGGCGGACCAGTTTGAAACGATCCTGAGCCTATCAAAATACCCAGGGTGATCGGCTGGAAGATGCTTAAAGGCATGTCCCGCTACACCTGGAGACCTAGGATCAGGAGAAATACCCAAAATAACTCCACCGTGCTGAATAGTATTATCTGGATAGATGAGAATCGCACCTACACAACCTATGGAGTCTCTCTGAGCATAAGCGGCCATTTCCTGTAACCAGGTCGTAGGACCAATAAGTTCCATGTCGTTATTCAAAAGCAGTAATATCTCTCCTTCAGAATTGGATGCCCCTAAATTGACCAGCCTTGAAAAATTGAAGGGTTCCCGACACTCCCGCACCTTAAATTGATGTCCCAGAATTTTGCGCCACTTTTCAAAGGTCTTAAAAGTTTCTTCTTCCACACTACCGTTATCTACAATCACGATTTCGTAGTTCTTATAGGTGCTTTTATGATGAACGGAAGTAATTGTTTTGTCGAGATCGTAGGATAGATCTCTAGTCGGAATTACGATGCTTACAAAGGGTTCCCCCTTTAGACTATATCGTATTAAATGACGACCTGGACCTACCTGATTAACTGTGGCTTCTTCTCCCCTTCTAATTAAAGCTTCTTCCACAGCGCGTTTTCCTGCTTCTGCAGCATAATCCTTGTGGTTTCCATCCATAGCCGTGGAACGACTGTGCATACGCCAGTGATAAAGCACTCTCGGAATATGGAATATTTTATCGGTTACTTCGGTAAGTCTCAGAATCAGATCCCAATCCTGAGCGCCTTCAAAGCCTTCTCGGAATCCACCAACTTTATCTATGAGTTCTTTTCGATACACTCCCAAATGCCCGGTGTACATCTCACCAAGCATTAATTCAGGCGACCAATCAGGTTTGTAAAAAGAATCTCCATAACTGCCGTCAGGACGAATTTTGTCTTCGTCAGAGTAAATCATGTCGGCGTCGGGATGTTTATTTATAAGACGCACAACTTCCAGGAGTGCATCCAGGGTAAGTTCATCGTCATGATCCAAAAACGCAACAAATTCACCAGTTGCTATAGAAAGTGCATCATTGGAAGCTTTAACAATGTGGCCGTTAATTTCTCGAAATTTTAACCTGATTTTGCTGGGAAATCTTGAAGCAAAAGATTCAATTATTTTTTTTACATGCGGCTTTTTAGAACAGTCATCCACAATACACAATTCCCAGTTTTCGTAATATTGATTTGCAACCGATTCTAAAGCTGCCATCAGATGAGACGGTTCCGGATCATAAACAGGCATGACAATACTAATAAGAGGCTTGTAGGAAAGAGTTTGAAGAATCTTTTGAGCTTCCTGATGAGAAAGGGGTGCAAAATAAACCGTCTGTTGGATCTTAAAAATTCTTTTTCTGAACCAATTGATTGTTTTTAGTATCGTGGCATATAAACCTATGGTCTTGTAATAGGCAAAAAACTTTTTTACAAGAACCACAGACGAGTTGATTCTGCGTTTTACTTGACGAGCTTTTCCAGATGTCCAGCGCATAGGGGCAGTAACCTTCCAGGAACGAGAGTTGAAAACGGCGTTCAAGGCATTCTGTAATTCGCTTATCTGGGCTTTCATTAAGCTAGCAGATTGTTGAAATAACTTTTCCTTCTCAGCTAGAACTCTTTGAAATTCTGCTTCTTTTTCACTAAAAACCCGCCGAAATTCTGCTTCCCTTTCGCTAAGAACCCGCTGAATTTCTGCCTTTTCTCTCTGCTGACTCTCAAAGATGGCTTTTAGTTCCATCAAAGCCTGCGATGTATTCAGGAAATCTCTGTATTGAGCCGAGACGAAATCGAAAAAACCTCTGGTAAGATCTTCTGGCGTTATCAATTTTAGATGTTTATCGTAAAATTTCTTGCGATAGGGAAATTCTTCTGAAAAATCCTGTCTGAAAACAAAGGCTCTACCACCAAAGGATCGATAAACAGCAACCTTATGGGGAACATAGAGAAAGCTTCCCCGCCCTGAAAGTCTGTAAATAAAATCCCAGTCTTCCAGCCGATCAAAAGACTCATCAAAGCCGCCAATCTCGATAGCAAGCCTTCGCCTGAATAAAAGTCCACAGGTTGGAATATAGTTATTGAGAAACAAAGCTTCCCGAGAAAATTCTCTTCCGAAGAGACCCAACGTCCTTTTTGTTCCGTCAGGTAAAGGTTCTATCAGTTCAACCTGACCGTAAACCACGGAAGCCGTTCTGCCATACCAGAGAAGAACTGCCAGAGCGTCCTTCTCCATAAGGTCATCATCATCAAGAAGTCCAACCCATTCACCTTGAGAAACTTTAAGACCAACATTAGCAGCCTTTGCTCGCCCACAGGATGTTTCATGCGCAATATAAGTGACTTTGTAAATCCTTCCTTCAAAACTCTTTACAAGCTCTTCCACATCTTCGCCACCATCGTTTACAACAACAGCTTCCACCTTTGGGTAAGACTGCCAGGCAAGACTTTCAAGAGCTTCTTGGAGAAGACGTGGACGGTTTTTGGTTCTAACTATGATGGAAACAAGAGGATATTCATCAATGTTTTTCAATCCTTCAATATATCGTTTGGGAATTCTTAGCACATCAAAGGGGGTTTCCATTGTTTCGAGAGCGTAAAAACCTTCGGCGTATAAAACGTCAGGTGAAAGGCTAAAAGCACGAGCCCTATTAAGGGCAAGCACAGTATCTTCGTAGGGTCTTTCTTTTAGCTGGCTAGTGTAAGCCTGAATAGCTTGTTTTTTAACATCTATAGTAGAAGTGATATCTATAAGCCGATTTGCTTCGCCCTGCTTTGTGATTTCGTACAGCCATACCTGTCCGGTAAAACCTATTTCTTTAAGAATTTCCCAGGCAAAAATAGTTGTTGCTCTGTGATCTGGATGAAATTCAAAAGGCGAAGGCAGGAAAACAGTCCTTGGTTTAACTTCTTCAACAATTGAAGGAAGTTTCTTATGAAATAGGAGTTGATTTTCCTCTACTTTACGATCTGCTATCCCCCAGCAGATTACCTTCTCAACACCCAAAATACCTGTGGCCGCGACAGCTTCCGATTGCCTTGTTTGACTATCTCCTGCTTGAGACCCATCAGTAACAATCACTACGAAGACTCGAATACCTCGTCTAGCAGCGAGCGCAATAGTTCCACCCATTCCAAAGGTCTCATCATCCGGGTGAGGAGCTATTATCAGATATGGTCCTTCTGGAATGTCAGAAGGCTGATAGGGAATTAAATACTCTTCGGGCTGAAGCATTTATTAAACCTCTCTAGGTATTCCTGAAAAAATCCCACAGAAATGACATAGAAAATAAAATATGGAGGGCGATCCGGGGATCGAACCCGGGACCTTTGGTTCCGGAGACCAACGCTCTCTCCACTGAGCTAATCGCCCTCGTTATTATTAAACTTCTTTTACCAGCTAGGTTTAATAAAGTCAACATGGGCAGGATGAAGCCTTTATTTCACCAAGATGCAAACTCACCATCCCCATTTGCGAAAAAATGTAATAGCTGAGCGAATGTTATTCATCATGAGCCTGGGATTTCTTGCCATGGGGCGATTCCAGTCATGAACTACTTGAGCCTGAGGAAGATATACGATTCGCCCAATGTGTCTGAGCTTTCTCGAAAGATCATAGTCTTCCCAGTATAAGAAAAACCTTTCGTCAAAGCATCCCACTTTACGCAGGGCATCAGTCCTGCACCACATACAGCACCCGCTCATAATGTAACCTTCCTGCACTTTATCCATGTTAACATCTCTACACTCATATCGCCGATAGCGCCGTAACCGAGAAAGAGCTGGCAAAAATATAGCCATAAAGCGCAAAAGAGCGTCAATCGGTGTTGGATCACGTCTCAGGAGATATTGCAGAGAACCATCCAAAGAAAGAACTTTAGGACCAATTAGCACCACACCATTGTTAGCTTCAGTATATTCGAAAAAAGCCGTTAGCGTGTTTGGATGAAGGTAAACGTCAGGATTCAGAATCAAATGATACTTGAAACAGTGGCTTTGTATCGCTCTATTGTGGGCAACTCCATATCCTACGTTTTTTCCGAGCACATCTACAACTACCTGGTGCTTCGGATGATTCATTCCAAAATAGCAAGTTCTAACAAGACCCTCAACAACGTCCCTATCAACAGGAGGGACAGAATTATCCACCAGAAATAGGGTTGACTTTCCGTCAAACCCTGCTCTATCGAGAACTGAAAATGATTCTTTAAGGCACCGAAGGGTTTGTGATAATTTATCAATGCTAGGCTTAAAAACAACAATGGAAACCCCAACACCGGTTTTCGTAGATGGACAACCTGGGCTATATTTGAAAGGATCCAGTGTCATGCGCCGTTATCCCAAAATCGCTTTAACTGGAGGTATAGCAAGTGGCAAGTCAACAGTGGCTCGGATGTTGCAGGCAAAAGGAGCCCTTATCATAGACGCCGACAGTGTGGCCAGGGAAGTTGTCGAACCTGGAACCGCCTGTTGGCAGGCTCTCAGAGATGCTCTGGGAACCACCTTTTTTGATCCATCTGGACGGCTCGATCGTAAAGCTCTCAGGAAAGCTATCATGGAAAATCCTGAGATCAAAAAGCGGCTTGAAAGCATAACTCATCCCGCCATAGTTTTTGAAATGAATGCCCGATGGGAAGATTCTATCGTCAGAGATCCTAATCGGATTGTTATTTTTGATGTCCCACTTCTTTTTGAGGTCAACCTTCACCATCGGTTTGATTTCATAATAGTAGTTTATGTTCCAAGAAACATCCAGCGGGAACGACTCGCCGCAAGAGATGGCATTTCCATAGAAGAAGCCGAACAGTTTATAATGCTCCAAAAAGACATCGAATTGAAAAAGGCCCAAGCTTCTGCCGTTATCGTTAATGACGGAGACATCGAACATACAGTTAGTCAAGTTGATGCGCTCTGGGACAAACTTGAAAGGTTCTGGCATGATTTTAAAGCTCCTGAAGCACTTCAACCCTAGAAAGAGATCGAAGACTCTTTCTCCATCCGTCCCAGTAAGAACGGGTAAGCTGTTCCACTAACATTGGCTTGAATCGCTTTGCTTCGTCTTCAACAACCTTTTCATCCGGCATCTTGACATCTATCCACTGGCAAACTTTATAGCCTGTCATGCCCTTTATAGGCTTTTCAGTAAAAGGCACTGCTTCGGTAAGATCCATTAGCCGCTCAAGTTCATCTCCCCATACTCCAAAACCAATGTCTGGTTTAAGACGATTAAGGAATGGGGATTTTTCTGCCTTAATATTTATTTCTGCAGCAACTTTCTCTAGAGATCCAGCATTTCTGGCTCGTTCCAGGAAACTGCTAGCTTCTTTAAGGGCTTGTTCCTCAGCCTTTTCTCTTCGGTAGTCCTTTTCAACTCTGTCTTTTATTTCATCTAAGCCAGGAATTCTTGGAGGCTGTATGGCTTTAACTTGAGCTACTATAAAGCCATTTTTAACTTCAAGTACATCAGAGACGCCTTTGTCCGGGAGTTCGAAAAGTTTTTTCACAACTTCTGTGTTTTCAGGAAAAGCTGGCAGTGGTTGAGACACCGAAAGCCATTCATTTACATCGACCAATACAAGTCCTCTCTTAGCAGCGCTCTGCATAATATCTTTTGCCGCAAAAGCTGCATCAGCAAATTCTTTTGCCTTTGAGTAAGCCTCATCCCTTGCTTTAATTTCTGTAAGTTTCTCCTTTATGTTGTTCTTCACATCATCGAAGGGAAGATCTCTTTCCGGTCTTACATCTTCGACTTTTATAATGTGAAATCCAAAAGGTGTTTGCACAAGATCACTTATTTCCCCCGCTTTCATAGCAAAAGCCGCATCGGCAAATTCTTTGATCACCTGGGACTCCGTAATATATCCAAGATCCCCACCGTTCATTGCTGTTCCCGGATCCTCGGAGTAATTTTTAGCAAGAGTGGCAAAATCCTGACCAGCCTTTGCAAGATTCAATATTTCTTGAGCCTTCTTTCTTACCGCTTCTACTTGTTCAGAAGGAGCATCAGGATCTACTCGGAAAAGCACATGTCTGGCGTGAACTGCTTTGTCCTGGTGGTAATCCTTGCGGTGTTCTTCGTAGTAATTTTTCAGTTCATCATCGGTTATAGACACATTTTTTGCGAAGTCAGATAAGGGAAACAAAACATAGGCTATCTTGCGTTTTTCAGGTTCTTCGTAGAGCTTTTCGTGAGCCGCATAATATGCCTTCAAGTTTTCATCTGTAATAGAAATTCCAGACTCATATTTAGCCCACGGAACATCTATGCACAGGAACTGTTTATCCGTCTTGAGCATTCTTACGTAATCTATCACTTCCTTATCTGAAACAGTAACCTGGCGAACTACCAGATCTTCCAGTTTTTTCAATGTAAGTGTCTGAGCAAGCTCCTGTTCAAATATTTCCGGGGTCATACGATTCTGCTGAAGGATAAGCTGATATCTTCTGAGGTCAAACTGCCCGTTGGTTTGAAAGGCGGGAATTGCTTTTATGGTTTCTTGCAATTCGGCAGGCGAAATACTAATGCCCAGTTCAGAAGCTTTTTTCAGCAAAAGAACACGATCAATCAGCAGATCGAGTGCTTGTTGTTTAACATTAAACTTGCTAAGCATTTCTTCAGAAAAGTCTTTACCTAACTGACGTCGGTAAAAATCTCTTAGTTGTTCATAAGCCTTGGCATACTGCTGCCAAGTGATATAAACATCGTCAATTCTGACGAGATGGCTTTTTCTGCGCTCCTGGTAGGAATATCCTCCCCAGAGGACAAACACTATTACGATCAGGATAAGAATGGTCTTTATTAGCCACGAAGAGGCATTCTTTCTGAGCGAACCAAGCATAAAATTATTTTCCTCCTGCAAAAATATCAGACATTGTTTTCTGGGATGTAAATAATGGGTTCAGTCTTGCGGCGTTCAAAGATAAGATATCCTAAAGCACCAAAAAAGGGAATAGTAGAAACTGTTAAAAACCATATAACCTTTCGCCTTGGAGAACTAAACCGACGCTTGGGAATATCCTGAATAGCCCAGAAGGTAGGAATTAACGGGGCAAAAAGTAGAACAAGAGTAAGTATCACGCTGAGAGCTGTCATTTTATACCCCTTTCTTTGATGATCTGTCTTTATCGTATTCCTTCCATCCACGAGCCATAGAACTCCTCCTTTAACCGCAAACATTCATCCAGTTGAGCGATAATCTGTTTCCACAATTCGAAGCCCCTAAAGCCAACCATCTCTATAACCTTTTGTGTTCTCTCCTGCAAGCCCTTCCTGTAAAGTCGGAAAAAGTAATATCCAACAAACAACTCGAGGATAAGAAGAGAAATAAGGGCTCCCAATCCCTCTAGAGTGAAAATCCTTTCGAAGAATCGAAGGATCCTTTCGCAAAACCATATCCACAAAGGTTTTTCTGAAATGTATCTAAATTCACCTACAGCTAGCACAAAAATTACCCCAAGCCCCCAATAGAATAAGCCTTGAAAAAGATTTAGAAACCTTGCTTTCTTCTTTTCAACCTCTTTGCAAACATCTTCAATAAGAATTTCTAGCTTTTCTTTCCAATCCGCCCATAGACGATTTGGATCATAAACAGCCGCAAGATCCTGAAATAGCTGGGGCGGAACGGAGCGCACAAGAAGTAGCCTATTTAATTGTTCCGCCAATGAAGAAAAGTGGGCCATTGTTGAATCATTAATTAAAAAGCTTGACGAAGATTCATCACTTGCTTGACCCATCTTCACAAATCGAGAAATCAAGTAAGCAGGGCCTTTAAGATTGTCCGAGTCCGAAAAATGAAGGACCCTCTCAACGATATCCCTTTTTATAACTCTACTTATGACTCGTTTCCCTTCCAGTTCCCAGCCAGTGGCAAGTTGGGATAGTTCCAGCCTGAGTGCCTTTATGTGCTCCACTGCGCTTATGCAGGTTTGAAGAGCTCTATTAATTTCTTCTTCTATTTGCTCAATTTCACGTGCGATATTGCTGTGTTTGATTTCCTGAATTTCTTTCAGTTCTCGTTCCCTAAAAACTTCCCGTTCAAAAATAAACCACTGATTTCGACTTTCCGCTGATTTGTTTTCCAAAACTTCCTTAGCCGATACCAAAAATAACAGAGGACGAGATATGCCGTTTTTTGTGAGATACCCAACAAAACTTTCCACAAGGAGCTCCAGTCGGTTTGATTCGTCTCTGAGAAGGTCGATCTTATTCAACAAAAAATAAAAATTTGAAGGGTCTTTTTCCTTGGTTACTTCCCGTAGAAATTCGTAAAAGGCTTCGTCAGCGTATTTTTCTAGAGATACCACCCAAACCAGTAAATCGAAATGGTTTAGAAAAGATCTAACGAGATTGCGATGTTCTAATTTGATACTATCAAAGTCCGGCACATCACATAGAAGCAAATTTCTAGCTTTATTTGCTCTGTGACGATAAAAGACTACAGGCAGGTTGGATTCAATCAATACGCCAGGGACAGGAATTTCCTCATGTGCATAGATAATCAACTCACTTGTGTAGGGTCTTCGGTGGCTTGCCAAAGATACGGTATCCCCCGCAAGAGCATTCATAATCGTAGATTTTCCAACGCCTGTTCCACCTAAAATACCAATTGTTAAAACACTATTGGAAAGCTCTTTGATACTTCCTTCAATATTTCTAGCTCTGGCTTTGAGATTTTCCTTCTCATCAAAAGAACATGCCCATTCCGGAAGTTTTTCAATCGTCAAAATTATTCTTTTTAGTCTCTCGTCGGGCCGCTTTGCCGGATCTTCCATACCGATCTCCGTGCCAAATAGTTCCCCCATCTATAGACATTTATTCCACACCTGGGGTTTGGGAACTGGAGATTGGGAGTTGGGAATTGGGAATTGGGAATTGAATCCCCAATCCCTAATTCCCGATCCCTGATCCCCAGTTCCCGGGGAGCACTATTACACCCCTTGTATCTCTCAGCCAGAATGCTGAGGACTTTCTTTTTCGGTGTGTGGAGTTTTATCAGATCCACAAGAGAACTTCTCCTGCGGATGTTTCTTGCACCGTTGACCTGAGCGTTCAGTTTTAGACCACAAGCTTTGCATTCAAAGCTCTGAGTGTCTTTCCTGTTCCTTTCATCAACATACCCGCAGTTGCTGCACTCCTGAGAGGTGTAAGCAGGATTCACTTCCACGACTTCTATTCCCAGAAGTTCCCTCAGTCTGTGCACCTTTTGCAGAAAATATCTCCTGCCGAGGTTCTGAACAAGCCTGTTCATCCTCCTGGAGAGCCCGGGAGACCTGAAGTCCAGCTTCTCTATTATCAGATTTGCAGGTTTGTAGAGATCAACTATTCTGTTCAGAAACCTGTTGATCTCTTTCTTGAGAAATTCCCTAAGTCTCCTCACGTATGCCACATATTTTTTGTCCTGTAGCGGCTTCAATCCGCTTCTCTGAAGATACGAGAGCCTTCCTGTGATCTTTCTGTCCAGTTTCTCCAGAAAGCTGTAGAAGTTTCTCCCGATCAGATCTCCTCTATCCGTTGCCATCAAAGGCTTCAATCCGATGTCTATCGCTATCTCATCCACAACCGGAGCGTATGGAACGTTTTCAAGCTCTTTTACTCTTTTTATCTCTATCTCCCCGTTTCTCTCCACAATCTGAATGAAGTTCAGGAACTTTCCCGGAAGACGCTCTGCGTGGGGATTGGAGATCAGGGGGATGAGAACTCTCTTGCCCTTTTCCAGAGTGGACAAAGCAAGCCACCACTCGAAGTTCTTTGCTTTCCCCTCTGCCTTTGGCTTCAGTTCAAAGACCTTGCTGTCCAGATGAAGAGAGATTTTCCTGAAAGAGGGCTTGCGAAGTCTTTTCATCACACTTCTGAAAATGGATTTGATAAGGCTTTTGTGCTTTTCTTCCACTTCCAGATTTCTTCCATCGGGAAGTCTCACCGACCGCTCTTCAAAGGAATACCAGCCATTTCTGCTGTTTATCCTGCTGAGTATAACTTTATCTTCACGGGAAAGACTTGAACTCCAGACGATTCTGAAGATTCTCTTTTTTACCTGCTCTATATGACTTCTGATCATGGAGAGCACCTGCGCGTCGCAGGTCTGCTTGTATCTTTCAGAGAGATTGCTTTTTACGGCGTCCAGCTTCGTGTATTTCTGAAATTTTCCCCTGTTGAGATAGAACTCTTTCCATCGCAGCCTCGCTATGGCCTCAGCGGTCTTCCTGTATTCCCCGATCAGAGCGATTATTTTGCTGATTTTTCCTTTGTTCGCCCTGTGTTTGAATCTGTAGGCTCCGACTGTTCTGTCAGCCACTCTGGATTTCCTCTATTATCTTCTCTGTTTTTCTCTTTGCTTTTCTAAGCCCGTATAGCTTCGCCGAAAAGCTGTAAATAACAGCCACAAAATCCTGGATCAGATCATCTTTTTCGTCTTCTGCTCCATTGACGACCTCTATGAGCTTTTCCTGTTCCTCCAGAAGCAGTCTCAGGTAGTTGAAGCCAAATCTTGTGAGGCGGTCTTTGTGTTCAACGATCAGAATGGAGTAATCTCTTTTCTTCAGGAGATTTATCAGCTTTGGTCTTGCGTCGTTGACCCCGCTTCCGATTTCCTTGACCACATGAACAATCTGATAGCCCTTTGCAACTGCGTATTCTTTTAGCCTTTCGGCCTGTTTTTCGAGATTATCTTTGTTTTCAGCGCTGGAGACTCTTGCGTAGATAGCTACACGGTTGTCGTTTCTGGGGGACTGTCTGTCTTCTTCCAGGACGACAATAGTTCCTGTGGGAAGCTGCACGGCATTCGGTAGTTTTCCATCCTTGAACATCTGCCATGCTCTTCGATAGCTGATCCCTACTTTCTTTGCCCATTCGTTCAGTTTCATGGTAACTTAATTGTAAAGATAAATTTCAAAAAGTTAAGAATTATTGTCTATATTTTTCTATAAATGACTATTAAACCGGCAACTTGTTTCTTATACAAAAGCAGAAAACCTATTCTTGTAATGATTCTCATGGGCTTAGAAGCTTACCCATACCCTATGACTGTTGGCCATTCATAACAGCGGTGTTCAAAAGCATCTCCGTTGCAGATTCATCCGGCACAAAAGATTCTATACAATCTACAAATCGATCTCGTTGAAGGAACACAATCGATTCCATGCCGCGTTTATAACGATTGGAAAGCTCTTCCACAATGCGGTAAATCTCATTATTGGCGAAAAAGTCCACCGTTGCTTTCGTAATAAAGGGGGCTATGATTGCATCAATCGCTGCTTTCGCTATTGATAATCCTCCACCTATAGCGACTTCGATACCAAGAATAAAAACTCCCCAAAGAATAAACGAAGAATAGATGCCCAGTTCTTTAGTCTTGGGAATGCCTTTAGTCATGGTTTCAAATTCTTTCTCCAGCCAATCGAAAAGATTTTTGGAATGTTCTAACATTAAGTTGTGAATATCCTCTCGGGCAATCAATCTTTTGGGCGATCTGAGCGCATCAGCAATAGTTTTTTTTTCCGGAGGAACTCTTTTCAGAACTTCTGCAATAAGAAAGTCAACGGCATGAAAGACTGGTGAATGGTCAATTTTTTCTTCGATACGTTTAAGCGTTTCTTCTCTGGAATCGTAATCTTTATCCGAAAATTCTATTCCTAGAAAACCAAAGATTTTCGAAAACGCCTGAGAAATCGCCCGGCGAGGTTTTCCAAATATGTCGTAACGATCATAGAGAACCTTAATTTGAGGGTGAACATGAGCCTTCGTGTGCTCTTTAACGCTCGAAATATGTTTTTCCAGCACTTCGGAGATTGCACGATTTGCTAAGTCCTTCACTTCACTAACGAGTTTTTTAAGAGCCGTTCGGTCTTTTTCGATCATTGACGCTAATTCCTGACGAGCATTAAGTAGCCTAACCTGAATTCGTTCGTCTTCCCGCTCGCGAATAGCCTTCCATTGTCCTTCCCCTACCCTGCTGTGAAGGCGTTCTTCCAGGATCTCCCACGCCTTAATATGATTCAACCGTCCGTCCTTTGGTTCGGAAAAAGGCAGAAAGACCAGGTTGTGCTCTGTTACTTGAATTTCTTGCATCTTAAAAACCTGAATAACATCCTCCGAATGAAGTTCCCGGGTTGCTTTGTTTACAACCACGAGAAATTCTTTGTTCTCGTTAACTATGCGGCGCAGAAATCGGTTCACACGTTCGTCAGCATACTTTTCCTGACTCATGACAAAGATAACAAAGTCGCTGAGAAGAAATATATTTTCTGCCATTCTGTGATGCTCTTTGGCCAAGCTGTCTATGTCAGGGCTATCAACAAAAACCCAGGGAAAAGGCTGAGAGTGTTCTACAATTGTAAGTTCTTCTGGAGAACCCTCCATAGGTTTGTTAACTAAGGGTTCAGTTCTAAAAGTCTTGAAACAACTCAGCTTAATATCACTTCTGCCTTTAGGGAAAGCCGCAATGGGACCACGGGTTTTCGGCCGTTCCACGCCTGTGACGCTAAGATAAGCTCGGCACAGCGAATTAAAAATGGTCGATTTTCCAGTTCCTGTTCCACCTATGATGCTGATCCAGAAGAAGGGTGCTGCCCTGCGATCCTTAGAAACAGCTAGCATGAACGACAGCTTCGCAATTGCAGCGTTAAAAGATTCCACAGGAGTGGTGTATCCGCTCCAGATTATTTTTGTCTTTGGCTTTTGAAACATTTCTTGCCTTTCATTTCAAAATGGAAGAGCCTTGATCTAAAGAGATCCTCCATATTGGGAAGGAAAATGCTCCATTCGTCTTCGGAGTTGAAGAAAAAACTACAGAGAGCCGTCTTTTTACCATGATTGGTCCACATCCAGAGCGGAGGGGACCATCTTCTGAAGGCAAGTTTTATCCCAGCTCTCCCTTTACAGGCAAAATATAAACCCCGATCAGATATTATTAGCCATCCCTTAGTGTAAGGAGCAACTGATGGCACTCTGTGAGAAAAAGCTACACTGCTCCACAAGAGCCTTTCATCATCTTCTTTAACATCGTGCCAGCGGCTTTGCCACGGTTCCGGCACAGACGAAAAAACAGAAAGACTGCGTTTGCCCTTCTTGAAGAGATCTACAACAACCAATTCCAGAATCATTCTAAGACGCCTTATGAAACTGAAAATCTTTGACAAACCGGCTTCAACCATTGCGGCAAGATATCCATTATTGTTTCCACAAGAACCAACAAACAGAAATAATCTTTCCTCTACACAGGCAATTTCTAGATTTCATTGCCGGTTTTATGTTAGGATAACTAAAATCCTTTTGGAAGATTTTTGTTCCGGTTTTGGTAGGTGGGAGAAGATGAAATGAGAAAAAACCTTTTCGTTGCACAAATCGGTTCACCCATGACTGTGGAATCCATCTTTGTCATCGAAGAAAAACAACTTCGCCGAACCAAGCTAGGCGATCCTTACGTGCATCTCAGGTTAGTTGATAAGACAGGATCTATAAACGCAAAAATATGGAAAGACAGTGACATCAATCTCGAAAACGTTCCATCCGATGGGGCGGTTTATATTAAGGGTCGAGCTGAGGTTTTCAACGACTCGATGCAGATAGTCATTGAAACAATTCAACCCACAGAATCTCAAGATATTAACCCTCTGGATTTTCTCCCATCTTCGGATCATGATCCTAACGAGCTTTTGAAGGAACTCAAAAAGCTTCTTAAATCCACTTTTTCAAGCGTTTACGGTCCTCTTTTAAAAAAATTTTTCTCTGATTCTGTCCTCATGGAGGGATTCAAGACAGCACCCGCTGCTTTGAAAATACATCACGCTTATATTGGAGGCTTACTTGAACATACTCTAAGCGTGGTAAGGCTTTGCAGCTATATCTCAAGGCAATATCCATTTCTTAACGAACATCTCCTACTCACTGGAGCGCTTTTTCATGACATAGGCAAAATTAAAGAATTCCGCTGTGATTGGAGGATAAACTATTCAGACGAAGGAAGACTCATTGGTCATATAGTGCTTGGGGTGCAGATAGTGGATAACCTGATAGGCTCTTTACCTTCCTTTCCGTCGGAAGCGGCTATGCTACTTCGGCATCTGATTCTGAGCCATCACGGAGAGCCCGATATGGGAACAGTTCAGCTTCCAATGACTCGAGAGGCTATGGCGCTCCACCTTGCTGACAATCTGGACGCTAAAATGGCAAGCATTAACCGCATTTATGAGGAAGCCCAAACGGAAGATAGATGGACCACCTATCAGGCGCTTTACTCCAGAAGGTTCTTTTTGCCAACGGAAGTTTCTGCTGAAGCAGAAAGTGAAAACTCCAGGGTTGGAGCTGAATTTGGAATGCAACTCTCAATCCAGAAACTATTAGAAAAACTTGAGAAAAACTCGTGAAAATTCAACCTAAAGTAATTAGCCTGGAAGGCATAGACGGTTCTGGAAAATCATCGGTTGCTAACTGGTTGAAGCACTATTTGGAATCGATAAACTTTGATGTGGTGCTTCTTCGAGAACCGGGATCGACCCCGTTGGGGGAAAACCTTAGAGCCTTGCTTCTCAAAGAGTCTTTCAGAACCGCATCCCCCTGGACAGATGCCTTGCTTTTTTATGCTGCGAGATTAGAAAACATCCTTCGGAATATAAAACCAGCCCTGGAAAGTGGCAAATGGGTCATTCTGGATAGATTTCAGGATGCAACGATCGCCTACCAGGGCTATGGACAAGGGCTGAATGTTGATGAACTCGAAATCATATACAGAATCGTTGCTGATGACTTTGTTCCGGACTGGACGATTCTTTTAGACTGCTCCCCAGAAGTGAGCATGAGCCGAATTCCGGACAGTGTCAGAACAAGATGGGAGCGGTTGGGAGAGACTTTCTTAGAACGAGTAAGAAAAGGTTATCTCAGTCTTGCTTCAAAGCACTCAGATAGATTCACTGTAATTGACGGGACAAAGCCACTTGAAGAGGTGCAAAACCTTATCAGAGAAGAACTCCTAAAGAGGTTTAAGCAGTGGGGCAGTTTAATTCAATCCACGGACAGGAGCGATCAATAAAAGTCGTAAAGCGGCTTATTCTCCAAAACCGACTTCCCCACGCCATTCTGCTCATCGGGAAGGAAAGAATTGGTAAAAGAGCCTTTGCCAGAGCTGTAGCCAGAGTTCTTTTGTGCGATCATAAATCAGACAATGCCGAAGCTTGCGGGAAGTGCAACTCCTGCCGTAAAGTGGATGCTCTATCTCATCCCGATCTTATGATTATTGGAACCGAGGGAAATACAATCAAAATCGATCAAATCAGAGCGATTATAGAAAAAACATCCTACAGAACAGCAAAAGATCGTTTCAGGGTCGTTATTGTTGAAGAAGCCGAAAAACTGAGTGACGAAGCTTCAAACGCTCTTCTTAAGATTCTGGAAGAGCCCCCTGAGAGAAACATCTTTATCCTTACATCTTCCAGACACCACCAGATTCTTCCCACAATCAGATCCAGGTGTTGTCATATAGCTTTACAACCAATTCCCCACGGAGAACTTCTTAAGATGGTAGAAGAGAAAGCGGGACATCTTCCTTACGAGGAGGCGCTTTTTTATGCACTTCTCGCTGATGGTAGCTGTCAAAGGCTTGAGGAGTTACTAACTGCAAGTCATGATCCCTTCCCATGGAGTTCTCTATCATCTCGCATAAAAGCTATTGCTCAAATGCCAATGTGGCAGTTTTTTTCGGAAGTTGGGAAATGGGTAGAAGATTACCCCAATCTAGAAACACTGCTCCAGCATATAAAAATCTGGCTGGCAATCTTGATAAGAAATCGTGTAGCTGGAAAAGGTGTTAGCTTGTCTGAACAGCGAAATAATTGTCTTGCAGACGAAGGACTTCTTTGTCACTCTAAAGAGGATTCAAAAGGATCTCCGCCGGATGGGAGTTTTTCCGATGAAGATATTGATAAATATCTTGACTTTTTCGAAACAATCGAGGAAGCGGAACAGGCGCTGAAATTCAATGTGAATAAGATGCTTCTACTTGGAGAAATAGGGCTAGAGATAAAGGACTGTTTTATATGAGCAAGCGTATTGGAGTGAAGTTCAGGGAAAGAAGCTTTATCTGGCACTTTGATCCAGGTCCCTGGGATGTAAAGGTTGGGGACTACGTGGTTGCTGAGTCTCCCGAAGGGATAGCTCTGGGAATGGTTGTAGAGAATCCCATACCTGTTGAGACAGAAGAAGAAAGGGCAAAGCTCAAGCAAATCGAGAGACTTGCGACAGAGGAAGATATAAACAAATACGTAAGTCATAGAGAAAAGGAACAACAAGCAAAGGAATATTGCCTTGAGCGTATCGCCTTTCATAATCTTCCCATGAAACTGGTTGATGTAGAGCTACTTTTTGATGAGTCCAAGATTATTTTCTACTTTACTGCTGAAGGGCGAGTAGATTTTAGAGAGCTGCTAAAGGATCTGGTAAAGCATCTTCGGATGCGTATTGAATTGAGACAAATCGGGGTTAGAAACCATGCTGCAATAGTGGGTGGCATAGGTATATGTGGTCGTCCTCTTTGCTGCGCCCAGTTTTTGAAAAAATTCCACCCGGTATCGCTCAAGATGGCAAAAGATCAAAATCTCAGTCTCAACCCTTTGAAAATATCCGGCACTTGTGGCAGGCTTATGTGCTGCCTTCACTATGAGCACGATGTCTATACAGTGCTCAAAGAAGGACTTCCTAAAATGGGGCGAAAAATAGAAACTCCCGAAGGAAAAGGTAAAGTCATAAGACAAAATGTGCTTGAAAGAAGTATTACCGTGGAATTGGAAGACGGAAGGCAAATAGAAATTCAATATCCGCCGCTTGACGAAGAGTATTGCCGTCAAGCTCTGGCTAAAGCCCACAGTTTAGAACAAAGTGAGGAAACCGAGTCGGATCAAGATGTTTTTAACATTGCTGGAATGGAAGAGGAAAAGGAATGACAAAGAGATTTTACGTCACAACTCCTATTTATTACGTTAATGCGCCTCCGCACATCGGGCATGCTTACACTACTATCGTGGCTGATGTGCTGAATCGCTTCCACAAACTTATGGAGTATGAAACCTTTTTCCTTACAGGAACCGATGAACACGGCGATAAGATCGTTCAGGCAGCTCAGGAAGCAGGGTTAAGCCCTAAAGAATACGCCGACAAGATCAGTGATTTATTTCGTAACACCTGGCCCAGGCTTAACATATCCAACAATTTCTTCATTAGAACGACCGACCCGGCACACAAAAAGGTTGTGCAATACGTGCTTCAGAAAGTCTATGAAGCCGGGGATATTTATTTCGGTTCTTACCGAGGTCTTTACTGCGTAGGTTGTGAGCGGTTTTACACCGAACGAGAACTCGTTGATGGAAAGTGCCCGGATCACGATAAACCCCCCATAGTAAGAGAAGAAGAAAATTACTTCTTTCGTATGAGCAAGTATCAGTCCTGGCTTATTGAATACATCGAGCAGAACCCCAACTTTATACGCCCCGAAAGGTATCGCAATGAAGTGCTCGGATTTCTTCGAGACCCCCTTGAAGATCTCTGTATTTCAAGACCTAAAGAAAGGCTCAGCTGGGGCATCCCCCTTCCCTTCGACGACCGATACGTAACCTATGTGTGGTTCGACGCTCTCATAAATTACATTTCTGCTCTTGGTTATCCTGACGGGGAACTGTTTCACAAGTTCTGGCCGGTGGCTCATCATCTAATAGCCAAGGACATCCTGAAACCTCACGCCATTTACTGGCCCACGATGCTTAAGGCGGCAGGTATTCCACCTTACCAGAGCCTTAACGTTCACGGCTATTGGAAGATTGAAGAAGGCAAGATGAGCAAAAGCAAAGGGACGGTCATTCGTCCCCTCGATCTTGTAAACATTTATGGGCTTGATGCATTCAGGTATTTTCTAATGCGAGAGATGGTATTTGGACTTGATGCCAACTTCAGCGAGGAAGCCCTCATACAACGCCTTAATGCTGATCTGGCAAACGATCTGGGGAATCTTTTCAGCAGAACATCAGCTATGGTGAAAAGATTCTGCGGTGGGCTTACCCCAGAATGGCGGGATCAAATAGATAATCCTCAGGATAGGGAACTTCTTGCAAAGTGCGATGAAACCAGGTCAACCTATGTGCCAGCAATGAAAGAAATGGAATTTCATAAAGCGCTTATCTATATCTGGGATCTTATAAACGGAGCTAACAAATACATTGACGAAGTTGCACCATGGGATCTTGCAAAACAGGGAAATCGTGAGCGGTTGGATCAGGCTTTGCGACTCCTGCTGGAAGTGAATCATCTTGTGGCTGTGCTTATCGCTCCTTTTATGCCTGAAACTGCAGAAGAAATGCTTAAGCGGCTTGGAACACCTGAACAGGCCTTTGATCTTTCCTGGTCTCAAGATGCACTTATACCTGCCTTAAAAACTGGTGTGTCTATTGAAAAAGGTGAAGCCCTATTTCCTCGAGTGGATATAGAAGCGTGGAGAAAGAAAAAACAGCAACAGGACGTAAAAATCGAGGAGGTAAAATCGGTGAGGGACTCGGAAACGTTAATCTCCATCGAAGAATTCCAAAAGATAAAACTGGTGATTGGAACTATCGTTGAAGCTGAACGCGTTCCAAAATCGAAAAAGCTTATGATGCTCAAAGTGGATATTGGAGAAATTCGGCAGGTAGTAGCGGGAATAGCGGAACACTATAATCCTTCGGATCTCGTTGGTAAACAGGTGGTTTTGGTAGCTAATTTACAGCCTGCAAAGCTCATGGGAGTGGAATCTCATGGAATGGTGCTTGCTGCCGGAAGCCCCGAAGGACTAAAGCTGGTCGTTCCAGAAAAGCCCGTTCCCCCGGGGTCCATTGTGAAGTGAAGAAAAGCCCCTGAAAGAAGCTCAAAAACATAATAGCCACTCAAGAGGGCGAAGAAGTTTTCGCCCTCTATCAATAAATCAAGCCAACTTTATCGCTCTTATATCCTCTATCACGTCCATAAAAGGTTGTCTTCTGATGCGGTGAGGAAGCACAAGTTCAGCGGCTTCTTCGATATCTTTCCGAACAACTTCTTTTCTTCCTTCAAAAGCCGCGATGGTTTTTGCCGTCTTTAACATAATAATATCGGCTCTATGCCCATCCACTCCGACATCCAGGCAGTAAGAAGCTATTTCAAAGAGAAGGCTTCTGTCTATGACTATCTCAGGATATAATCTCCTCGCTTTTTCAATTCGCTCAACCAGAAATCTGGACTCCTCCTCCCATAGCTTGGAAAAGCCTTCCGGATCTTCGTCAAAAGCCACCCGACGTTCCATAACCGTCACCCGGCTTTCCACGTCTCTCAATCCTTCCACATGAACACACAGTCCAAAGCGATCGAGAAGCTGGGGCCGCAACTCACCTTCTTCGGGGTTCATTGTGCCAACAAGAGTAAACCGAGCCGGATGAGAAAAGCTCACTCCTTCTCTTTCAATGGTATTCACTCCCATAGCGGCGGAATCAAGAAGCACATCAACCACATGGTCATCAAGAAGATTTACTTCGTCCACGTAAAGTATGCCTCTGTGAGCAGCAGCAAGAAGACCCGGCTCAACCCGTTTTTCGCCCTTCTTCAAGGCGTGTTCGAGATCGAGCGTTCCAACTACTCGATCTTCCGTAGCACCAACAGGAAGCTCCACTACCCTGATCTCCCGCCAGATCTTTTCTGGCTTCCCGCCCCAAACAACAAGATTGCTACACTCCTTCCTTGGACATTCAGCACATACGCCCTCTGGGTCTTCGTTTTCCAGATTAAAAGGGCAATCCTTTACCACCTGGATTTCAGGAAGAATATGAGCGAGAGCTCTCACAGCCGTGGATTTTCCCGTGCCTTTCTCTCCCCTTATCAGCACGCCGGAAAGAGTTGGATTGATAATGTTAAAGATGAGAGCTCGCTTCATCTTCTCCTGTCCTACAATGGCTACAAACGGATAAAGTCTTTCACAGGTCATTTAGTAACCTCCTTTATGATTTGAACAAGGCTTTCTGCCTTGAGGTCTTCAATGCGAAAGTATGGAGCCTGCATAACATTGGCGAGTTTTCTAGCAAGCCCGAACTGCACAATGCCCTGCTTTTCCGTATCCACCACCACGGTATAGATGCGTTCGTCCATGGCAATTCTGGAAGCCACAAGTAACGCTTCTTCGACGGGTTTTTTAGAACCCAGGGAAACATTGGCTTTACCATCGGTTATGATAATAAGAATGGGTCTTGCCGTGGGATCTCGCAAAAGCACGTTTTTCAATACTTCATAGGCTTTAATAAGTCCTGCAGAAAGAGGAGTCCTGCCACCCACTGGAAGATCTCGAAGAAGTCTTGCTGCGAGTTCTACAGATGATGTTGGTGGAAGCTTTACTTCAGCTTCATTACGCCTGAAGGCAACCATAGCTACTCGATCTCGCTTCTGATAAGCATCCAGAAGAAGAGACATTATGGTACCCTTTGTGGCGGTCATCCTTCCCTGGGCACCCATTGAGCCGCTCGCATCCACCAGAAAAAGAAGAAAATTTCCTGTGCGGCGTTCACGTATCTTATGCCTGATGTCTTCTGGAGCAAGATGAACGGCAAGATTTTCCCCAGAGGCTCCACGTCGCTTCAACTGATAGGGAGCTGCAGCTCTGAGAGAGGCATCAAGAGCTACATCAGCTCCAGTGCCTCGCAGACTACTTCGAACATAGCGTCCCTGTTTTTGAGCTGTTCTCGTTCTGCTACGTCTTCCAGAACCTCGCCTTAAGATGCGATCTTTAGGCGCCGAAAGTTTTCTAACCTTGAAGGTTTCCCCGATTTCGAATATGCGTTCGAGCACCGTTTTGTAGTCGGTTGAGTTTTCTCCTTCGGGAAGATTATGTCTCTGGTCGCTTTCTTCCTGAGTCTGAGGCTCAAGCTCTTCTGTTCTTTCCTGCGGAAAGTCCGAAGGAGTCGTATTGGATTGTTGATTTTGATGCTGTTCTTCCGGTGGCTTAGAATCTTCTTCGCTTTGATCATTGTTGTTTTCTTCTTTCGGTGGAGGCGGCGGAGGTGGGGGAGGCGGTGGAGCAGCTTCACGGCGCCTGTGTATTAACACCATTGGAGCCACCTCTTTTATGTCCTGCACAGTCACGTGAAGGCGCCTATTTAGAGCTGCCAGGGCTTTAGCAGCCTGCTCCATGACAATATCGGCTCGATGTCCTGCGACGTTGTTTTCTACCGAAAGATCTGAGATAAACTTCCGCAAGTGGTCTGTTATCTTGACCTTACCAAGCAACTCTCTCGCCGCTAGAATGCTCCACGCAAGGGATTGATTGTCGCTTTCGAATCGTTTCGAAAACTCTTCAGGATTATTATCAAACTCCTCGCGCCTTATCATAAGTTCGACCCTGCGTTCTAGATCCTGCTCTCCGGTGACTTCCACGCAGAGTCCAAATCTATCGAGAAGCTGAGGGCGAATATCGCCTTCTTCCGGGTTCATTGTTCCAACAAGAATAAATCTAGCCGGGTGCGAGAAAGAGATCCCCTCTCTTTCCACTCTGTTAACCCCCGATGCGGCTGCATCGAGAATCAGGTCAGCAATATAATCGTCCAGCAGATTGACTTCATCAATGTAGAGAATGCCTCGATGAGCCCTGGCTAGCACTCCCGGATGAAAATGACGTTCGCCACTTCGGATCGCTTTCTCAAAATCTATGCTTCCCACAACTCTATCTTCTGTAGCGTTAAGAGGAAGGGTCACGACAGGGATACGGCGTGAAATTACAGGCAGAGGATGCTCCAGATTACGGCAGCGTTCACACCATTCTGATGGATTATCAGGATCGCAGGAAAAGGGACAACCTTTAATTACCCGAATTTCAGGAAGCAGAGCGGCAAGAGCTCTTACAGCCGTCGATTTCGCCGTTCCTTTCTCACCCCTTATCAATACTCCACCAATTGCGGGATTGATGGCGTTCAGAATCAAAGCCTTTTTTAACTTCTCCTGACCTACAAGTGCTGAAAAGGGATAAATTTTACATAGAGCCTCCATAGGCTCGATCTCCTTCCATTTACGTTCATTTACGAAGCTTTTAGCCCGGTCAGCCTACTGAATGCACATAAATACAATCAACACCGCTATCCTTACGCACATTGTAAGAATGGCACTTGTCACGCCTCTTATTATTCCAAGTCTAAGCCCGAAGATTGAAATCCACTGCGGAAAGTAAAAACGAAGGTAGAGCACAGGAAGCATGAAAATGCTCCCGAAAAGAAGCGCTATTATTGCTTGATGGTCGGTTATAATCTGCTGCCGCAAAATGGATCCCATCATGGTAATCCCAACAAGAGGCGATGCAATGTAAGCGGCTACAGCGGGAAGCACCGCAGCGGGAAGACTAAAATAGCTTGCAAGCGGCATTAGAAAGCCTTCAATCCGAGCCATAACTCCAAGTTCCATCAGCAGGAAGACCGTAACGGTTACCGTTAGAAATATGCCGCCAATTCTTCCGAATCTTATAAAAAAGCGCCTCACAGCCGACCACCTCGAATGTGAAGGAAGAGTCGAATTTTGGAAGTTCAAATTGATGTCACATCTTTGATGTTGATTCTTTAGTAAAATTCTCCCGGCTATCATGACAAATAGCAGAAGAGCCACGCTTCCAAGCCAGAGCGTTCCCATATAGACTGATCCCGCATAAAGTCCCAGAGCAGGAAGTATAACGGGTAAGTGATAAGTGAAGAGTTCCTTTACGGGCGCTATGCTTCCTGCAAGAAGCGAAGCAAGGAAGGTTTCTCTGTCTGTAAGTATTTTATTTTCTCGCATGTCCTGCAGCATTGAATTTGCTGCAACGAAAGAAACCGTTGCTGTTATAATGGCAAATCCACAGGCATCAGGAAGACCCGCAAAACGGCTTAAAGGACGCCCGATTTTGCTAATCTTCATGATTATTCCCGTTTCTACGAGCACCTCAGCCACGGCAAGCCCGACACCTATAACAAGGATGGTGGGAAAAGCGAAGTTAACTGCTTTCTTGAGAATCAGCAGCAGATCGCCAGACATCCTGGTCCATTTACCTCGAAAGGACAGAATATTTTGCACTCTAAACTCTCATTACTTCCTGCATTTTTTTCTTCCAGAATTCAACTTCTTCTTTTGTCACCACATCTATCGATCCACCCTGGAATTCTCCTTTCACATCCCCTATTCTTTCTTCTATCCAGCCTTCCACTTCCAAATAAATCTCCTTCAGCACATCTTTTACATCATCTGCCGGGTTCCAGAGTCCTCTTTCCCAGGCTTCAATCAGTCGCCGCCCAATTTCTTCCAGAGCCCAGGGATTGTGTTCTTCAAAAAACTTTTTATTTTCCTCGTTCATGAGAAACGTTCTTGCAATATCGTCAAAAATCCAGTCATCGACTTCCTTAGTGGTAGCCTCCCACCCATAGACTCTACCAACTCGTTTAGAAATATCTCCCGCACCCTTGTAGCCGTGGCGTTTCATTCCTTCTACCCAGCGAGGATTCAAAAGCTTCGTTCTAACTACCCGGCGTATTTCATCAGCAAGATCCCTTACTTCCACGTGCTCGCCTTCTCTCGTGTCCCCATAGTAAGCCTTAACGTCTTTCCCGGAAAGATGGCGAGCTGCTGCAGTCATGCCTCCGTGAGTGCCGAAATAGCAACAGCAACCAAAAAGATCGTATTCGTCGCTCACGACTTTGTTGTAAGTAACATCAACGCTTTTTAAAATGCCGGCGAACTGTTTATGCTTTTCTTTTCCCCAGATGCCTTTTCCGTAAGCGTAGCCGTTCCAGTAAAGGAAGACCTCAGCCAGGTCCTTTTCTTCTTTCCATGCCGAAGCATAAACGGCTAGCTGAGTCCCAGCTTGATATGTGCCGGGCATGGAGCAAAAGATGCGAAGAGTAGCGTCCCTGAAATCTCCGCCATCTTGTTGCATCTGTTCAAGTGCATGCTTTCTCACAAAATTCATATCCAGTGGTTCATCCAGCCTGGCTACTTCCTGCACTGCTTCATCTATAAGTTCTATAACATTTGGGAAGTTATCCCGAGTAATACCGGAGACTCGTATTGTGACGTCAATTCTGGGCCGGTTCAATTCGGCAAGCGGTATGATTTCAAATCCTTTGATTCTCCCGTTCGAAAGCCATACAGGTTTTACACCAAGAAGGGACATAATTTGAGCCATTCCTTCTCCATCTGCCCACATTATGTCGCTACACATCCAGAAGATAGCAACATTTTCCGGATATCTTCCTTCTTCTTTTAGATGCTTTGCGATGAGTGCATCGGCGAGTTTCTTGCCTATCTCCCAGGCTGGTTTCGTTGGAACTCGATGTGGGTCAAGAGAATAGAAATTACGTCCGGTGGGGAGAATATCGTCTCGCCCCCGGGTTATAAGCCCCGAAGGTCCCGCGGGAACGTAACCCCCGGAAAAGCCGTGAAGAAGCGATTCTATTTCGCGGCTTTCTTCAATCCTTCGGTTTATGTCAAGTATGCGTCTTTTTATTTCCACCCATTTAGGGTCATCCCAGGCGATATTTACTGACTGAGCCATATCAATCCCCCTTTTCAGTTTATTGCGCAACCTGCGCTTTGAAGCACTTCCTTTATTACTTTTTTGGAGACAGCATCGATCTCTTCCAGTATGGCACCATAGGATCTCCCGGTTCTTTCATCTAATTTTGAAGTATTGCTCAAAAGGTCGGAAAGTTCATATCCAAGAAGCCTGGCTATTTCCTTCCGGAGAGAAACCTCTTCCCCAGCGTCATAGCGAAGTATGGAGTAGATGAAATCCACTCTTTTCTCTCCTTCGGGTATCCTTCCGAAAATGTGCATTCCATCCTGAATCTGGGTGTTGCGAATAAGGGAGAGCTTCCCGTGAATTTCTCGCGCAAGATCTTCAAAAGGTATGGAATGAAGTTCCTCATGAGAAAATTCTGGCAGAGCTTTTCGCTTGCCCTGCCACTTTATTTTTATTTCCTTGTCAAGGTTGGTTTTCTTTACTTCGTTAAGGATAAGATGTTCCAGAGCGTGGGCTCGACCTCGGTCTTTTATCTTTGTTTCCTCGTATTCAGTAAGGAGCCTATCCAGTTCAGCCAGTTCTTCGTATAGTCCGCTTCCCGTCATAACAGTTTGCATATGATCTACCAGGGTAGCGTAGGATCTACGTTTTGCAATAGTTCCTTCCGGTGGGTTATCGGCATTGTAGATGTAAAGGTGAGGAATTGTGTCGATACCTATGTCAGGGAGACATGCGCTTGATAACCCAACGCCTTTTCCAGGGAGAAATTCCAGATTGCCGTGAGTTCCCACATGAACTATGACGTGAACCCCAAATTCTCGAGAAAGCCACTTATAGGTAGCCACATACTGGTGAGGTGGTGGAACGTCGGGATCATGCAGGATCTTGCAGACCTGCCCGTCACAGCGAGCCCCCGCACAGCCCCTTTTGGGTTGAACAAGCACGAGAGCATTTCCATACTGAACACCTGTGATAACGATTTTCCCGTCATAGACCATTGCTGGCGGAATACCTTCTTTGAATTCGCCAGGTGGATTCCCCCAGGCTTCAATCATCCTGTCTCGAGTTTTTTGAGGAAGTTCGTAAAACCATTCCTCATATTTCTCCTTTTCAAGCAGTTTTATTGCTCCCCCTCTGGATACAATCTCTTCAACGGTCGTCCACCGGAATTCCGATATGGCTTTCTTAGACATGATTTCGTCTATAAGTTCTTTGCCGCTTTCGGGAGGATTTACACAATATCCCGCTTCTCGCATCCTTTTCATGATGTCCACAACGCTCTCCAGCGTATCAAGGTGGGCTCCTGCACCGACCGTAGCTTCAACTGAAGCACAGGGGTTGTTATGAAGCACAAAAGCTACCTTTCGGTCTGATGGTGGCACCTTCCTGAGAGCTATCCATCGTTCTATTCTCTGAACGAACTTTTCCACTCGATCGGGTATAGGCACACGTTCTCTAACATCTTCCTCCCCTTCTCTCTGCGCTGCAATAATGATGGGCTCGATCACACCCTCAAATTCAGGAAGAGCTATAGCCCAGCCTATATCCATGTTGAGTTCTTCTCGTTCCCATTCTTCAACAGTTTTGTAATAGGAGCTTACGGGAGAAAAACAGGGCACATCGAGCTTCTTTAGAATCTCAATTCCATCAGAAGCTACACCAGTATTGCTCAGATCACCCCTATCCCTGCTGGAACCCAGGAAAAAAGATATTAGCTTGACCATTGCATCGATACGGGGTTTAGCAGTTGTTTTATCTACAAACCACTCAAGCACAACCTCCCCACTTCCCTTAGTTCCTAAAGACTCATCCTTAACCGAATAGGCAAAAGCGGGGATTACCCTGAAACCTTTTCTTTCGAGGCTTTCAATAAGAAGGTTTTCAACGTCCAGGTTGTTGTTTATCCAGTAATGCCTTGAAAAAAGTATTCCTACTGTGCCTTTTGATGCATTCTGTCCCCAGTATGAGTCATACCAACCGAGAAAGTCGTCTATACCGGTAAAGATTCTGCTGGCTTTAGGATGGTAAAGCCCTTCCCACGGGATTTCTTTTGGCGGATCATAATCCAGGTGCAGCCCGAGTTCTTCAGATGCAAGAAACCTGAGCATATTAGTCATGTTTTCTTCACCGTTTATAACGAGATATGAATAGGCTCGACTTACAATTTCCGGTCTAACGGTCGATAAAGTCCAGTAAGCCGGATCATGGCTCAAACAGACTATTTTGGGCTTTGTTTGCCTTTCTCGGAAAAGCTTTTCCACTCGATCCCAGAAAGATTCAACCGAGCGGTATAAAAAAACCAGATCGGCGTCAAAGATCGTATCAAGGACACGATCAAGTCTTTCGGGATTATTATCGAGAACTCTTGCTGAATGAACTTCTATGTCCAGGATATTACTGAGATTCTTTGATGCCTTGAGCAGCATATTGTAGTAAGACTGCCAAACAATGGCTAAAATTTTTTTCTTCATGATTATGACCTCCCATTGTGGAGTGCACTCATTATCGGGCAAACCAGTTTTGTGCCGTTCCATGAAATTACCTTGGTTTCCACGCCATAGACCTGTATGACAAGGTCTTCTGTGATAATACGATGGGGATGCCCAGTAACCACCACAGATCCTTCACGCAGGATAACGGCGTTATCGGCAAAAAGCAAAGCTAGATTGGGATCGTGGAGAGTAACAAGGACGGTGACGTTTCTTTCCTTTGAAATAGACTTCACCGTGGAAAGGACTCTAAGCTGGTTTCGGAAATCCAGGTGGGATGTAGGTTCATCCAGCACCATTATTGGAGCTGACTGAGCAAGCGATCTAGCAATAAGAGTAAGCTGCCGTTCTCCACCGCTTATCTTGGTGTAAGGTTCATGTTTGATATGTTCTATACCAACCAGTGATATGGCTTCTTCGGCGGCTTCGTAGTCTTTTCTTTTTGGGGAAGAAAACATTCCCACATAAGAAGCTCTACCCATAAGGACTACGTCTAACACTCGGTAAGGGAAAGGAGGTTCATGATCCTGAGGAACCACCGCAAAAAGATGAGCTCTATCGCGAACTGAAAGCTTGCTTGAATCTTTATCGCCAACGAGAATTTTTCCCCTGTAAGGCTTCCACAATCCTACAATGCACTTAAATAGAGTGGACTTTCCGGATCCGTTTGGTCCAAGTATTGCTGTTACAGTTCCCTGAGTTGCGCTGAAGCTGATAGACTTAAGCACATCTTTATGTTGATTTTTGTGGCGAAAACAGAGCGAATCAACTTCAAGGTTCATTTTCCCCACGCCTCCCTTCCACCTTTTTTCATGAGGTAGATGAAAAAGGGCGCTCCTGTGAGAGCCGTGATTATACCTACGGGGATATCGAAAGTAGTTAGAGTGCGTGAAATAGTGTCGGCAGCAATCATGAATGAGGCACCTCCAGCAATAGCTAGAGGGAGAAGAATTCGGTGATCGGGACCTACCAGCATACGAACCAGATGCGGAACCATTAGCCCGACCCATCCTATAATACCGCAGACGGAAACAGCCGTTGCTACAGCAAGAGTTGAAAAAGCTATAAATAGAAGGCGATCTCTTTTTACGTTAACTCCCAGAGCCTTAGCTTCTTCCTCGCCCATGCTGATAACGTTAAGCCTCCAGCGCATAAGAAGGATCGGCGTAAGGCCTACTGCCACTCCCCAGAAGGAAAGCCTAACAAGTCTCCAGTCAGCGAGAGAAAAGCTTCCCATCAGCCAGTAAACAATGCTCTGGAGCTTGTGGGGATCAACAAGGAATTTCACTATGGATACGAGAGCGGTAAAAAAGGCGGATACAATTACACCAGAAAGTATAAGGGGCAATCTCGATACTTCGCCCTGAGTTCGTGCCGTGAGATAAGCAAGGAATACTGCTACCACAGCACAGAGGAAAGCCATGGATTGAACCGGTAGAAAGCTGAAAAACCCCACAGTTATTGCACATCCAAAGGCGGCTCCCGCAGAGATACCAAGGATAAAGGGGTCAACAAGCGGGTTTCTGAAAATCGCCTGAAGCACGACCCCAGAGCCAGAAAGGGCTGCCCCAACAATGCTAGCGAGGAGAACTCTTGGAAGACGAATATCCAGAATTATAGCTTTCTCAGGAATATCACCCACGTTGAATATATGAAAAACATCGTTCAAGATAACCTTCAGCACCATTTCTGGCGTAATTCCGTAAGCACCCAGAAATATAGCGATCCAGCCTGCCACGATAGGTGACAAATAAATTGCAATGATCTTTGGGTATTGATGCGTGACCCTTTCCATCTAAACTCCCCAACTTTTACAAAACAAAAAGCCGCAACAGGTATTCATCACCTATTGCGGCCTTCATGACCGGATTATTTTTACAACAGGTTTATTAACCGGATAATGGAGAAAGTCAACACAGAAAAAGAGGGTGTTCTAAAACTTTCCTTATGGGGTGGCGAAACATAGAAAAGGCAGGGACGAAACTCAGCTTGGAAGATATTCCCAGATTCAGGTAGCTAAAAACGACCTCAATATATGATTCACCACAATCGGGATAGGGGCGGTCAATTTGACCGATCCCCTCCCACACCACCCGGCATGCGGGTCCGCACCGGGCGGTTCGAGAAGTTGAGGTACCAGAACCACTTGCAGCAGCCCTGGCCCTGTGCCTTCGGTGTCCTGTCGCGGGTTGTCCGCCTCGTCGCTGGCAAGTTCACACCCGGCTTCACCGTGTGTTGCCCCCACCCGCTCTGCTTGCGCAGACATCTGACGTCTTGCGTCCAACATCGACATGGCCTCGAGCACTCCTTCTCGTTCGGCCCTTCGCCACCATAAAGCAGCTACTATGGCCTCTGCTGACTTCTCGCTCCGGTTCATCACCGTCACCCTTTCAGGTATAAGGCGAGATCTCCCCGGGTAAGAACGTACTCCTTCACTGCACAACCGCCGAATTTACGCCACTTCGCCTTGATCACGAGAGCTTCGCAGACTCTGGCCCACTCGCCCTGCTCCGCAGCGCCTTATATCCGGTTCTTCTCCATCGGCTCGCAGTTTCGTTCCACGCTTCCTTCCCACACTCGGTCACCCTCGTGCAGTTGCGCTTCCCTTCGCTCGCTGTGATCAACTCACGGGAGGACTCTCACATCCAAGAGCACGTCCATGACGGGCGCACCGATTGTAGGGGCACGGCATGCCGTGCCCCTACAATTCTATTACAGAGTTTTTTAGAACACCCTCACACAGAAAAAAGATGTTCGAAAAATATTGCAGCGATAACCCTAGCGATTACCATGTTGCAGGAACATGGCATACCGTGCCCCTACTCCCTATTTCTTTCAACAATTCCAAATAAAGGGTAATTTTCAAATGACCTCACATAAATTCAAAAATCCCCGAAGCAGGGCTAAATTTTGCGGTCTAATTTCGACTAACACAAGCAAACGGGATTATATTATCGATTTGACACCAGAGTTTGGGAAATTTTTGCAAGATCTGACCCCAACAGATTTTCCACAGTGAGAATAATTACAAGTCCACGATCTGTTTTGGCGATACCCAAAGCATAGTTCAGGCAGTGACAGGAGACAAGTTGAGGAACATCCTCAATTTCCTCTCCCTTGATATATAAAACTCCCATGACTTCATCGACATGAAGCCCTACCAGAACTCGACCTTCCTGAGCTTTCGTCTCAGCTATTATGATGCAGGAATTTTCTAATGCGGTTATCTTTCCTTCTTCACCCAGAAATTCCACAAGGCTTATCACAGGTATAACTTTTCCTCTCAGGTTGATAACACCTTCAACAAAATCAGGCATCTCTGGAACCTTGGTCACAGGCATAGCTGTGATGACTTCTCTAACCGCACCAATAGACAAACCGTATGTTGATTCAGCAGATCGAAAGATCAAATATTTCCCGGTAAATCTGGCATGACGCTTTTTTATTTCTTCCTGTTTCTTCTCTTCAGTAATATCCATTAGAGCGCCTACCACGTAGTCAACATCGCCTAGCTCGTTCATGACGATCTCACTAAATTCTCGAAGCCATACTAAGTTCCCATGTTTGGTGCGAACTCTGTAATCTCGAACATAAACCTTATTTCCTTTAAGAGCCTTAACGAAGGCTTCTTTTGCAGATGTTTTATCTTCTTCGTATATTAGATCAACCCATCGAATAGATTTTAGTTCATCTTTCGTATAACCGGTGATTACTTCAATTTGATAACCGTAAAAGTCGGCAAAACCGTTCTTATAACCCTTGTAAGCAGCAACTCGCTGATGTTTCCCAGACAATTCACTCATAGTGTTGATCCTCCTCATTGCTGTTTCCAAGGAACAAAAATTTTTCGGACCATTCACTGAAAAGTATAACTCTAACGGTTTAAAGAATTAACCTACGGGTGGAGACTCGATTAAAACTTTTCCTGTGTATAGGGGAAGGTCCAAATTTAGCAAGGGATTCCAGGTGATAACGCGTGGGATATCCTTTATGCTGATCAAATCCGTAGTCCGGATACAGCCTGTGGTAAAAATTCATGAGGCGATCTCTAAATACTTTCGCGACTATAGATGCCGCTGCTATAGAAAGGCTTTTGGAATCCCCTCCTGCTATTCCTCTATTGCAGCAATCCACTTCAATCTCGTAGGGACCGTCTATAAGCGCAATGTCTGGTGATGGAGTAAGCCCCTCAATAGCAAGCTTCATGGCTTTTAAGCTTGCTTTAAGAATGTTTATAGAATCGATTTCCTCCGGGCTAACGTAGCTGATGCTTACTTCCGCCAGGTAAAGAATCTCTTGAAAAAGTTCTTCTCGGCGTGCGGGAGAAAGTTTTTTTGAATCGTTTATGCCGTTCAGGTTAATATTTTCTGGGAGAATAACCGCCGCAGCCACCACAGGACCCGCAAGCGGTCCTCTCCCTGCTTCGTCAACCCCTGCAATACGACTGAACCCTTCTGCTCGAACAATTCTGTCAAAGTCGGCGAGGGTTTCGGATATTCGAGAAAGCGCTCTACATCTTTTCACGAATACGTGCAGCCTTACCGATTCGTTCTCTGAGGTAATAAAGTCGAGCACGTCTTACTCGACCTCTCCTCACCACTTCAATCTTATCAATCCGGGGAGAATGGAGAGGAAAGATTCGCTCTACACCCACACCGTATGAAACCTTTCTTACCGTAAATGTAGCATTAGCACCGCCTCTATGTTTCCTGATCACAACCCCTTCAAAAACCTGGATTCGTTCTTTGTCCCCTTCAAGAATTCTGGTGTGGACTCTGATCGTATCACCCACCCGGAAAGCGGGGATGTCCATTCTCATCTGATCTCTCTCAATTTTCTCAATCACCTTATCCCGCATAACTTTATCCTCCATTTCTAACTTCTTGTTTCGCTATCGGTCGCCAAAAAGACGGTCAATTATAATAGCCGCTGCGCATCGAACTGACAAGTGGTTATATGAATTTTTACCGTAAATTGGTTCAAGAATACAGTCTGCCATATCAAAAACTTCTTCTGCTAACCCCCAGGCCGTGCCAAAAAGTAACAATATCGGTGGGGCATCTGCTAAAGACACAAGCTTTCTGGCATCAGTAAAAGAAAGGGTTTTATTTGGGTTTCTTGTCCGCGCCGATGTTACCCAGCATTGAGGGGTCTTCCCCTGCGATAATTTAATATTCTCCACAGCGTCTTCAATAGAATCAACAAGAACGATGGTCTGGAGAGCCAGAGCTCGGTTAGGGTGAATAACGGAAGCGATTCCTTCACACCAGTGAGCCAGAAGGCGTTTTGCCAGTTCGTGCTGGTCTTTAAGTGGTGTAATAATGAAGCATTGTGGGATGTCGTAAGTTTTGCACAGTCGAGCAAAGTCGTGTAAATCAATACTCGTTATAGCAGAAGCAATTCGCTCCCCTTTTCTGTTAATTACCGGATAGTGAACAAGACCTACATACAAGCTCACGGGATCGCTCCAGCTTTATCAAAAGTCTCAAGTAGTTTTTTTTCTTCCTTAGAAAGAATCAATCTTTGAAACAGGTCCGGTCGTCTGGCTTTAGTTAACAAAAGCGACTGAAGAAGTCTCCACTTGCGGATTCGTTCATGGTTCCCAGAAAGTAAAACCTCCGGAACTTCATAACCTCTAAATACCCGAGGGCGCGTGTAGTGAGGGTATTCAAGAAGTCCCCGCTCAAAAGACTCCGTCTCTGTGGATGCTTTGTTACCTACTACCCCGGAAACCAGTCGCACCACTGCGTCCACTATGACAACCGCCGCCACCTCTCCTCCGCTCAACACGTAATCCCCAATGGAAACTTCATCGTCAACAAAAAAGGAGACTCTCTCGTCAATTCCTTCATAACGACCGCATATAAGCACAAGCCGCTCCAGCTTACTCCAGCTTCTAGCAAGGTTCTGATTAAAGAGATGTCCTTTGGGTGTTAGAAGAATCACTTTCGGTGACGGAGGTTCACTTCTCAGTTCGTCTAGAGCCTTCACTATAGGCTCTGGCTTCATTACCATACCGGCGCCACCACCGAATGGTCTATCGTCAACGGTGCGATGGCGATCGGTGGTATAATTGCGAATATCGTGGATTCTGATCCTTACGATACCTTCGGCTATCGCTTTACCAAGAAGGCTTTCCCTGAAGGGGCCTTCAAAAAACCCGGGGAAAATAGTGAGTATATCAATGATCATCTTCCATTAAACCATCGAGAAGATCAACCACCATGTAGCCCATTTCCGGGTTAATTTCGAGCACGACTTCTTCTACTGCAGGAATGAGCACTTCACGGGCTTTGCTGTCCTGCACCACATAAACATCATGAGCTGGGGTTTCAAAGATTGCCTTCAAGGTGCCGATGGTTTCGCCCTGGCGGGTTTTTACTTCGAGCCCTATGAGCTGGTAATAAAAAAATTCTCCTTCTTCCCTCGGAGGAAGAAGATCTTCCGGCAGGAGAACTTCACTCCCAACCAATTCTTCTGCTCGATTCCTATCCCTTATTTCCTCAAACCCTAACACCCAGCACCGCCCTACAGATTGGATTCCTTTAACAGTAAGCTGCAACAGATTACCGTCTTCTGTTTTCACAAATAGAAGATCCCCCCTCTGTTTTTCAGCAAGGCTTTCGCCATAAGGGAGGATCTTCACAGCACCTCGGACACCGTGGGCTCTAACAATTGTGCCTATAGGAACCCATCGTTTGGCGTCCATACAATCGTGGTGATTATTCTATTATCTCGAGCACTGCTCTTTTATTCAATTTTGTGGAAGCGGCACTCAGTATCGTGCGCATAGCTCGTGCCGTGCGCCCTTGTCTGCCGATAACCTTTCCAAGGTCTTCCTTCGCAACTTTCAATTCGATAACCGAGGTCTGCTCCCCCTCTATCTCTGACACTCGAACCCTATCCGGATGATCAACCAAAGCTTTTGCCATCTGCTCGACCAAATTTTTTAGCATAACACCCTCCGCTTTTTGCTCGTGCCGCCGAATCAGGACCCTTCAATTCCCACACCTACGAAACCTTTGCTTCCTCAGAAGTTTTCATCCTGAGCTTATACTGACCTATAAGGCTTCTTGCGGTTTCGCTCGGTTGAGCTCCATTCCGCAACCAATACTCCACTCTTTCCATGTTAAGTTCGATTCTTGCTGGATCTGAAATAGGATCATAGATTCCCAGTTTTTCCAGGAACCGCCCATCTCGCGGAGCTTCCGAGTGAGCCGCCACTACCCAGTAAAAAGGCCTTTTCTTTCTCCCGTGTCGCGCCAATCGAATTCTAACTGCCATCCCTTTGCGTTACCTCCTTTTCTTCAACTCAGGTCACATTCCGCAAACCCCATTACCAGAGACGTCAACTTTTGACTTATACTTCATTTTGTAATTCTTAGAAAGGAAAAAACGTGCGTTTCTTTTTTTTCTTTTTAGTTTTGCCAACTGGTGCAATACCTGCAGACACTGTCATCTGGCGCATCATTTTTCTCATCTCTTCAAATCCTTTAAGCAACCTATTCACATCTTGAACAGTGGTGCCGCTTCCCTGGGCAATTCTTCTTTTTCGACTTGCATTGATAATATCAGGATTTCTGCGCTCTTGTTTGGTCATGGAATTTATGATCGCTTCAAGGTGAATAAACTCTTTCAAATCGATTTTTGAATTTTTAAGGTCCTTAAACATACCAACGCCAGGAAGAAGCCCAAGGATACGTTCTAAAGATCCCAGACGTTTGATCTGGCGGATTTGATCTCTAAAGTCCTCCAGAGTATAGGAATCTTCAGAAAGTTTTTTAACG
Source organism: Thermodesulforhabdaceae bacterium (assembly GCA_037482015.1). Taxonomy (NCBI): domain Bacteria; kingdom Pseudomonadati; phylum Thermodesulfobacteriota; class Syntrophobacteria; order Syntrophobacterales; family Thermodesulforhabdaceae; species Thermodesulforhabdaceae bacterium. The sequence continues at coordinate 62,677 of JBBFKT010000002.1, read as the reverse complement.
AGCCGTTTTGCTTCCTCTTCATTGATGGCTTCTTGAGCCCTTTCAATGATTGTCAGAACATCCCCCATGCCGAGGATGCGGGAACTCATGCGGTCAGGATAGAAAATCTCTATTGCATCAAGCTTTTCTCCAATACCTACGAACTTAACAGGGCAACCTGTTACTGCCCGGATTGAAAGAGCCGCACCGCCTCTAGCATCTCCATCCAGCTTTGTGAGCACAACTCCAGTGATAGAAAGAGCCTCATGAAAAGCTTCCGAGACTCTGACCGCATCCTGACCGGTCATAGCATCAACCACCAGAAGGATTTCTCTGGGCTTAAGTAGCTGCTTAAGGCGTCTCAGTTCTTCCATCAGGGCTTCATCAATGTGCAGCCGCCCGGCGGTATCCACAAGTAGAGTGTCGCATCCGTTATTTTTAGCAAAGTTAAGAGCATCCTTTACTATGTCCTCCGGTTTCTGATCTGATCTAGAAGGATAAACAGGGACATCAATCTGGGAACCCAGCACCATGAGTTGATCTATAGCGGCCGGACGATAAACGTCTGCAGGCACCAGACATGGATTACGGCGTTCTTTTTTGAGCATTAGAGCAAGCTTTGCTGCCGTGGTTGTCTTTCCAGAACCCTGAAGACCTGCTAGCATGATGGGAACGGGAGGAGTTCCCTCAAGTTCAAGTTTAGCGGGAGTTCCTCCAAGAAGTGCAATAAGCTCTTCATGAACGATTTTAATAACCTGCTGACCGGGAGTTAAACTAGCAAGCACTTCCTGACCAATAGCCCGTTCTTCAATCCTCTGCACGAAGTCTTTAACCACCTTGTAATGCACGTCAGCCTCAAGAAGTGCAAGCCGGACTTCTCTCAAAGCGTCTTTTATATTGGCTTCAGTTAGTTTGCCCTGACCTTTAAGATACTTAAAAATTTTCTCAAACCGACTAGTTAATCCTTCAAACATAGCTCCTCACCTTTTGGTCTGTTTTACCAGTCTTTTGCTGGTTTTACTTTTTAATTGTCATATGATATGATATTTTTTGTAGGTAAGCGGGAAGTGCTTTTCCGCAAACCCCACATAACTGTAAAAGATTTTTGTTCGTTTGTCAGCATAAGTTGAAAAATTAACATTATCAAGCCAGTTGTAATAGGAAATATTGCTACAAGGGCTAAAAAGACTGGTAGAACGATTATAACCAGGTAGATCCAAAAAACTTTTCTACGACATAACTGTGGAGTCAGCCATGGCGATTATAACCCTAAGTAAAGAGTACGCGGCAGAAAGTGACGTGCTGGCAGAAAAGCTATCAAAGCGCCTCGGTTATGACATCTTAGATAAACAGTTCATTCAATTTATAGCTCAGGAGATGCGCGTTCCCTCTTCTGAGTTAGTTTCCTACTCCAGGCTTCGCGCATCAAGACTGCTTCAACTCGTGGACAAGTCGGTGCTGAAAACCTTCCACGAAGCCACCGTTAGCCCATCAAAAAGGATAGATGATTCTCGGTATTTCTCTGCTGTAAAAACTTTGATCGAAAAAGCAGCCCAGCAAAATAACGTTATCATCGTGGGCTGGGGAGGACAATGTATTCTGGCACAAAACCCCAAAGCCATCCATATAAGGGTTGTGAAGAACATAGAAGAGCGCATTTCTATCCTTAAACAGCAGTTTGGGCTTGATGATAGGAGCGCCAGAGAACTGATCGAACGGGAGGAAGGGGAGTCTGCAAGATATATAGAAACTTACTTTAATCGCTTATGGGATGACCCCCATCTTTATCATTTGGTTTTAAACCTGAGCAAAATCTCATTTGAACAGGCCGTAAACATTATTGAATCTATGGTGCGAGATATTGAAGAACAAAACTCTACGTAGGCTCTCTCTCCCAGAATTCCACCACTCTTCCATCCGGATCCTTAATTTCAATAAGTTTAACGCCCCATACGCATCGAAAAGAGTCGGGTAAATTGGGGAAGATCTGGCGAAGAACCTTAATGGTTTTTTCGATGCTGGATACCTGTATTGAAATCACAATACTTTCTGGATGTGTAACCTGCTTGGTGGTCCTTGAAACATCCATAAGTCCCAGGCGAGCACCTGTTGATGGTGAAAGTTCTACGAAGAAGTCGTTTTGGAAAATAATGTCGCAAGCCAGAATCCTACGATAGAATTCGACACATTCCCGCCATTTAGAGCAATAAAGCACCGTTCCTATGCTCATGATGGGAAGATCATTTTTACAGTTCGATCCATCAGTCACAATAAAAATCACTCCCCTGAGTCCAGAGTTTTAATAAGGTTAAGAGAGGTCCACTCGCCTTTAGAAATTCTTGATACAAAGGGTTGTTTTGGAAACATTATCTTGTCAATTTCTTCAATCGAATAACCCCTAGCTTTTAGTTCCTTAATCTTCGCCTGGAGGGATTCGAGATATTCCTTTTTCCTGACAATAAGTTCTCGCCCGTTAGGGTGATGCCCTGAATGAGCACAGAAGAGGTCAGAGAAATCAAAAGATAGCATTTTGTTGAGGGCCATCAGTGTCTGATTAGCGTCTTCCTCGTGAAACAGGACTATAGGGCGAGTTGTCAGGAAAAGATCGCCTACAAAAAGCCACCCTTCGCGGGGTTCGTATAAAATAATGTGATCATTACTGTGTCCACCAACATGGATAATTTCGAAGGAGTGTCTCTTTGTCAGGATAGAACCCGCCGGGTAGGGTTCTCCCCTGAAAGGTTCACGCTTTCCCCATATTATACGACGGTATAGGGGCAGGTCAGCTTCGCGGCGAGCATCGCCTACGCGGTCAGGATGAACATAAACAGGAACCTTTGGATACACTAGGTTTATCCAAAAAGCCAACCCGCAGTGATCTTCGTGAAGGTGAGTGATAACAACCTGCTCAGGAGAATATGCCAATAGAAAGGGTTTGGTTTTCTTAGCAAGACTTCGTGGGCCCGTATCCACAAGTAGCCCATCAACGCAGTATAGAAAAACGTTAAAGCGAAAGTTGAAATAGCCCACCGTTCCGTGAGCAATCAGAAAATTATCATTGAATTTGGTCACCCGAATACCCATAGACGATTCCTTCCCCTACCCCCTGCAAGACTATTTACTTTCTTGACTTTTAGGTTCCTGTTCTTTTTGCGACTCATCCCCCTTAGATTCTGAAGAGCCGTGAAAGGACTGCCGAAAGTTTCTTATCGCCTGTCCCAACCCGGATCCAATTTCTGGAAGCCGTCTTCCTCCAAATAAGATCAAAACTATTATCAGAATTACCAACAGTTCGGTCCAACCTATTTTGCCCATTTTTCACTTATCTCCTTTCGAGCGGGTAAACTACTTCAAGAGTCTCTCCACCTCATCCAGAAGCCTCAAAAATTCTGGTGATTCGCGATAAAGTTCCATAGCTTTCTGATAATTTAACCAGCCCTCCCAGGTCTTTTCCCACTCATCATTGAACCAGTAATATTTTCGATCTATGGGTTCACCTCTACGTCTCTTCATATACATAAGATACTCTTCATAACAAACAGAACAGAAAAGATAAGGAGCGCTATAATTTTGGGGCACGGCGTATTCTTCATCGGTGATTTGCCCCCCACATCGAGCGCACCGGAAGGCACAGCGCATACACTGGAAATGCTTTCTGAGAGATTCAAGCTTAAATTTCTTAAGCTTTCCCTCTTCCGCTTGCTGAAGGTCTTCCGTTTTTTTCTTGAAGTCAATCAAATCTGCCACTTTGTTAATTCCTTCCAGGTAAGTTTTTAATCACCGACATAGCAGGTGATTTTTCTTTGTTCTCATCTTCCGGTAATTCCATTTCGGGGGAGTCGCTATCATTTCGCATAGGGAGATTAAACACCTGCTGAACCAAATCGATGTAAAACTGGCGCGATGGTCTGGATGCCTTGCGTTTAACAAATATTATGGGATCGTGGAGCATTTTCTTAACTAGAGATTCTGTCATTTTCACAATGGCTTCTTTTTCCTTGTCGGAAAGATGAGAAAGTTGTGCCATCGTTTTTCTTAGTTCTGCCGATCTGATTTCTTCCGCCTTCCTTCTCATTGCGATAATGGTTGGAACAACATCAAGAGTCTGGAGCCAATGTTGGAACTTTAATGTTTCTTCTTCAATGATGTATTCCGCTCGAACTGCCTCACGTTTCCGCTCTTCTTTATTCCACTCTACAATACCCTGTAAATCATCAATGTCATAAAGATAAACATTATCAAGCTCATTAACGCCTGGATCTATGTCGCGGGGCACAGCAATATCTATGAAGAAAAGGGGTCTGTGTTTTCTTTTTTTCATGCAAGCTTTGACATCCTGCCGACTGATGATCAGCTCTGGCGAACCTGTAGATGAAAGCACCACATCCACAGTTTCAAAAGCGTCCATAATATGGGCAAAAGGAATAGTTGAAGCTCTAAATCTTTTGGCAAGTTCCATAGCTCGTTCCATTGTGCGATTAGCAATGATGAGATGAGATGCCCCGTTCCGCATAAAGTGTTCTGCCGCAAGTTCTGCCATCTCCCCTGCACCAATAAGAAGTATCTTCTTGCCCTGAAGATTTCCGAAGATTTTTTTAGCTAGCTCAACAGCGGCATAACTTACTGATACGGCTCGACAACCAATGCCCGTTTCTGAACGGACTCGCTTAGCCACAGAAAAGGTTTTATGAAGAAGTCGGTTGAGGATAACCCCCACGGTTTTTTGCTGTGCCGCATTCCGATAAGCATCCTTAATCTGACCGAGTATTTGGGGTTCTCCCATAACCATGGAGTCCAGCCCGGAAGCAACTCTAAATAAATGTCTAACGGCTTCTAAATCCTCATAAAGGTAAAGAAACTCTTGAGGGAACGGAAGATTGCTACTGTCACCCAGTAGTTCACGAATAAGTTTAGCTGTTCTTGCAGGATCCCGGGATACAGTAAGCCATTCTACTCTGTTGCATGTGGAAAGCACCATAAATTCATCAACCACACCCTCGCTAGTGGCTAATTCTCTGAGGCGGTCCCCAATAAAGAACACTTTTGAAGCAGCCTTTTCTCTTACTTCGACTGGTGCTGTTTTATGATTTATTCCCAGGATCAGTATGCGTTCCTCCATCGTTTCATCCCTTTCAAGTTTAGCGGAGGAAAAATGTTATGTGATGAGTTTTCCCATAAAGGTTAACCCCAATAAAGGTGATCAACACGCTTACAAAACCACAAATAGCAACCCAGGACGCTTTTTTACCTCGCCATCCCAAAGCAAGCCTCTGGTGAAAAAGCACAGCATAAACACACCAGGTTATTATGGATAAGATTTCTTTAGGATCTCCTGTCCAGGAGGATTTCCAAAACAGCTGGGCTGCTCCAAAGCCTGCAATGAGTCCGGCTGTCATAAAAGGAAATCCAATGAGAATACACCTGTGATTAAGCCGATCAATGGTTTCCAGAGATGGAAAAGAAAATCCCGCTACCACCTTAAACTCCTTGCGCTTAATCTTTCTCTCCTGAAGAAGATAAATGAGGCTTAAGGAAAAAGAAAGGGCAAAGAAAGCATAGGCAACAAAGAGGGTTGCTATATGGAAAATAACAATGCCATTACGCAGAAATGGCTTGGCAAGGTTTTCCTCAAAGGGCAGAAGTGATGATCCAATTTGGGCGAGGACCACAACAGGCATAATAACCGCTCCCATAAACCCCACAGGGCGAAGTCGAGACACCACAAGGAACAGGACAACAATAAACAAGGCAACGGCCATAAGAGCCTCTCGATGAATGGACACGGTTCCAGCAACAGAGGAAAACAGGATGGAAGTAACAAGCCCGGTTAGATGAAAACCAGCTCCTAAAACAACGAGCCACCAGACAGCATTGGTAAGAGATGGTCGGTTGAAATAAATGCAAATAAAATATCCGATCATACCAGCAGAATAAAACATCAACGCAATAAAAGCTAAAAATCCTAGCATTGGTTCAACACCTGCTTTATCCCACCGATTTCCTCGCTGGAAAGATTCTTCGACAGGATATCCCTAATAAGGTTTTTGACTACATTTAAGTCAGCTTCATTTTTCAGCGCATGAAACACTGCCACGGCTATTTCTCGAAAGAGACTCTGATTTTCCCTGTCGTCATCCTGTTGCCTGAGTTCCTGAACAGTCTTTCTAAGCCTATCAAGGCATTCAAGCATCTCTTCCCAACCATTCTTGAATTGATCTGATATTTCATCACGAATAAGGCTTGCCAGAGCTGGGCTAGCTCCTCCTGTGCTTACCGAAATTACCAATTTCCCTTTCTGAAAAATTGCCGGAAGAGTCAGATTTCCCTCTTGCGGGTTGGTTGCACTATTACACCACAAGCCAAGATTTAAGGCGTCTCTAACAATAAGACTGTTCAATTCTTTATCGCTTGTAGCCGCAAAAACAATGGAAATGCCTTGTAAAAATCTCGGGTGGTATTCTCTGGCTATCCACTCAACATCTCCGGATTTTACCGCTTCTGAAAACCACTGTGAAATTTCACGAGAAATTAGACACACTTTAGCCTTCTCTTCAACAAGTCTTCTCGCTTTCCTCTCCCCTACTTGTCCACCTCCAATAACAAGGCATCTTATACCTTCCAGCCTTAAAACCACAGGATACATGAAAGATTCTCCAAAACGATTTTTTTACATCAAAAACGGCGAGAAAGTGTATATTCAGCAATATCTAGAAGGATGTTTTTCCAGTAACCCGGGGGAAAAGCTGAAAGAGCTTCGATAGCCTTAGTGACATGGCGACGGGCTGAAAGTTCGGTATATTCAAGCCCACCTCGCCTCTGAACCCATTCTCGAATTTTGTGAAAAATCTGCGGATCCTGGTCGTTCTTACTGAAAAGCTCTTTTATCCATGCTCGTTCATCTTCGCTAGATCCATTAAAAGCGTAAATAAGTGGCAAAGTGGCTTTGCGTTCGGCAAAGTCTTTTCCCACGGGCTTTCCCAGTTCTTTAAATGTCCCCGTATAGTCCAGAAGATCGTCAATGAGCTGAAAAGCAATGCCCAGGTGATATCCATAATCTGCCATTCTTTCGATTTCGTCTTCAGGAGACCCTCCAAGGATGGCTCCAACTCTACAGGCCGAACTCATCAACGCCGCCGTTTTTCTGCTTATGACTTCAAAATATTCCGATTCACTTATATCTACCCGCCCAAGATGAAGTAATTGAAGAATCTCCCCTTCTGACATTAGATTAGCGGCTTCAGCCAGGGATTTCATAATACGCATATCATCATATTCAATTGCTAGCATGAGAGCCTTCGAGTAAAGGAAATCTCCAACCAGCACCACAGCCTGATTGCCCCAGAGAGTGTTTGCTGCCGGGCGATTTCTTCTTACTTCGGCACCATCAATCACATCATCGTGAAGAAGGGTTGCCACATGGAGAAATTCGAAGGCTACAGAGAGTCGAACATCTCGGTCGCCCTTGTATCCACATAATCTGGCGCTCAAAATCATCAAAAGCGGTCTGAGACGCTTCCCGCCGCTATCAATAATGTAACGGCTAACGGTATTAACAAGGGGCACAGGACCGAAAGTTTGCTTCTTTAACTCCTGCTCTATGCGGAGCAGGTCAGGATAGACAGTTTCCAATATTCGCTTCTTGCGTTCTTCTTCTATTAAGGATACTTCTTTAGGCGCAATCAATTTATCGCTCTTCATGACAGCACTTTTTATCCTTGCGTTCTCAATGTAAGGATGGACTTCCTGACCGGCAGGAACTTTTCATATCCTACCTCCGGTAGTAATCTAAAAAAATTTCCATCCTTTTTGTGGCAATCTTCTCAAGCGGGATTATGCTATCAAAGATAATCTCAATCGTCAAACCGCAATGGAGGGTATTCTAAAACTTCCCTTATTATGGGACGACAAAGTGACATAAACCATAGAAACGCAGGGATTAAACTCAACCTGGAAGACCTCTCCAGACTTAAGCAACTAAAAAACGACTCAATATCCGATTTACCACAATTGGGTTCTGTGAATTAAAAGCCGTTTTGCGAAATAAATTCTTGAAAAATTATCCACGTTAAGAAAAAATTATACTGTTGGTAACTTTTTGAGGTCTCTTATGGGACTATTGCTTATCAATTCAATATCTTTTACGCCGGATAGGTGGCGTTCGCTTCAAATAAAGCCTTCCTATTACTCAGATAAGAAAGCTCAAAATGGGAAGGACGAGGAGAAAGTTCGTCCTTCTCAAGATACGATGTCACCAGGCAAAAGCCAGAATACCAGGGAAGGTTCGGGATCGGAAAGACTCACCGAGGAAGAACGGCGGCAGTTAGAAAAACTTAAAGAGAGGGAACGTGAAGTTGTAGCCCATGAACAGGCTCATATTTCGGCTGGAGGCCGCTATGTAAGAGGCGGACCCACATATCAGTATGAGCGAGGACCCGACGGTAACCTTTATATAGTCGGTGGAGAGGTTTCAATCGATTCCTCGCCTATACCCGATGATCCGTCTGCAACCATAGAAAAGATGTTAACCGTTATTAGAGCAGCCCTAGCACCGTCTCAACCATCAGGACAGGATTACCAGGTTGCTGCAAAGGCTCAGATGGAACTCTCCAAAGCTCAGATGGAACTTTTGAAAAGGCGAGGAAAAGAAGCCTATTCGGACACATTTGAATCAAAGGGAGGATATCATCAATCCTCTGAAGCAACTTCTATATCTCTCACCGTATAATGTCTTCAAATGACGGAAGTCCTGGTAGTTTCTTTGCCTTTTTAACAGCACGAACTACAGCATGAGCTACCGCTTCTGCGGCGAGAGCTCCAACAACTGAAGTTTCTACGTCTTCGAGGTTGCCACAGCTTATAGCAAAGATGGTATCACCGTCGTATTGAGTATGAGCTGGAATAATGGTTCTGGCGAGACCGTCGTGAGCCATTTGAGCTACCTTGGTAAGTTGAGTTTTATTAAGGCGTGCATTGGTTGCTACAAGACCAACCACTGTGTTCTGCCCCTGAGGAAATCCTCTAAGTCGAGGTGTCATGCGGATCACTCGATCTGCCTGGGCTAGTTCCAGGCTATCCTGCTTTTTTCTACAACCTGCAATAAAATGCCCACTCCAGGGATCCCAAATATCTCCAAAAGCGTTAACTACAACAAGCGCTCCAACTAAAAGCCCATAGTCTGTGCTTATGCAGAAGCTCCCAAGTCCGCCCTTCATGCCCTGAGCAACTCCGTAGAGTTTTCCCACTGTGGCTCCCAAACCTGCACCAACATTTCCTTCCTTACAGGGATCGTTTGTTGCTCTTATACAAGCTTCCCAGCCCAGTTTAGCATCGGGATAAATGCTCGATCTGTTAACGCCCAAATCGAAAATTATGGCTCCAGCCACGATGGGAACCTTAGCATAGCCAGTGTCAAAACCGACGTTTTGTTCGGCAAGAAATCGCCTTACGCCATCCCCTACGGCTAGACCAAAGGCACTTCCCCCGCTGAAAAAAATCCCGTGAACTCGTTCAACCAGGTTAATTGGGGCGAGCGAATCAGTTCCATAGGTTCCTGGAGCTCCCCCACGAATATCCACTCCCGCTGTAGCTCCTTCAGGGGGAACAAGAATTACCGTGCATCCCGAAGGAAAACCATCCTTAAGATGAGCATGCCCAACTCGAATGCCAGGAATAGCCGTAATGGTATCATTCAGGGAATTCATATAGTTAACCCCTTTTTTTGTTCGCCATGATTAGCCTAGGGTGGCGTTATCGTGGAACCGTAACGTTTTAATAGATATTGATAGATGTCCTTACCTATGGCTATGCCGTTTTCGATAATATCCGGGCCAAACTGTCGCCCTGTGGGAGTTCGAAATGTCTGGGCTATTTTTCTAATGCCATCAATACCCCAGGGAAACCGCTCAATCAAGGCCTGAGGAGAAAGGCTCTGGTGATCTATCATTCGCCATATTGTATGAGTAAAGTTATCAACGCCCCAACGAAATTTGTCAGCATCGTAGAGACAATCGCTCAGGAGTTGTCCAACCGGGTTTATAGACGGGACAGGACGGCTGAAAGCTTCATGATTCCGGATAGCCCGGCAAATTATGCTTATCTCTTCTTCAGTAAAGGGAAAATCTCTAAGGATTCTTGCAGCCTCCCGAGCACCTGCTTCAGCATGGTTTGGTTCACAACGAGCTATGTCGTGAAGAAGGCCTGCGACAATACCCAACAAAAGAATTCGCTCTCTATCAGCAACCATACTTCCGCTTTGCTTGAGTTCTATGTCGAGAAGAGCTGCACAGTCCCAGGCTACTCTACTGCTGTGGTAGAGCCCATGACCAAGACACTCACATTGTGAAAGTTTTTCAGCTATGGACTCTCTAACAAGAGTCGCAACAGGATTGGTAAAATAAAGATGTCTTGATCTGGCAACTTCGGCTTCAAATCTAATGTAAAAGTCAGGTTTCTGGTATCTGGAGGCAAACTCAAGAGCCTTCCGAGAAAGCTCATCAATAAAGCATTTCACCTTTTAACTCCTCTACATATAATTCCATAAACCGATCCTCCATAGAGGCTATACGTTTTACCATAATCTCGAGCATCCGCAAAGATACCTCTGGAAATTGAACGACAAATCTTTTGAACACATCCCTTGGGACTACAAGGCAGTTGGACAAATCGACAGCCTGAGCTGAAAATAGTCTCTTAATGTCGGCAAGGAGAGCAAGGCCACCAAAAAATTCGTCAAGTTCTAACTCTTTAACGATGAAAGAACGATCCTTATAATGGCGTATCATCCTAACTCGACCGCTCTTAAGAATATACCCGTTTGTATCGTAATTGCCCTGATAAAACACGAATTGACCAGGCTGATAGGTTCTGCACGGACAAAGAGAAGCTAAAATTTTCAACTGATCTATAGGAACTGACCCAAAGGCTGGCACTCTTCTCAGCAAACTGACCTTTTCATCCAGTCCACAAGAACAGGTGGTAATCAGAAGTTTTTCAAAATCCTCTGAGTAGATCATAAAAATGCCCTTTCTTTTCGAGAAGTTCTTCGTAAGTGCCAACTTCGACTATTTTCCCGGCTCTCATTACCACAATTCTGTCATAATCCTTTACCGTTTCCAAACGATGGACAACAGAAAAAATAGTGCACTTACCTGCCAGATGATGCTTAATAAGCTCTTGAACTTTTGCCTTAGACTTATTGTCAAGACCAGAGGTTATTTCATCCAGGATTAGAATTGATGGTTTTTTAAGAAGAGTTCTAGCAAGGCACAACTTTTGCTTTTGTCCACCAGAGAGGAAACTCCCTTGAGCCCCAACCTGGCAGTCGAGCCCTTTAAGAACAACCAGGTCTTTCATCCCTAGATCTTCTATGGTGCCAAGAACTGCCGTCCTGACGGTTTCTTCTGCGTGAGCAATTTCTGTTCGAATACTTCCAAAAATTATATTTTGGAATACTGAATGTTTCCAGCAGAACCTTGCAGGGTCTATGAAGCAAAAAAGCTGGCTGTAAGTTTCATCAAGGGATTTTCTTAGAGAATCTCGGCATCTCACGATATAGTCGGTAAAAGGACCAGGAAGAGTTATAATAGGATGTGCGGCAGGGACATATCTAAGTGCCAGTTCGATAAGTAATGAAAGATCTTTTCGATCAAGTTCTCTTATGCTCTGCCGGATTTCCGCAAGACGCCCCAACATAGGAAATTCTTCTGGAGAGATTGGGGTTATCTTGGTGAAAAACTCATCTCTTAAATCCTGATTGAATATTTCCATGGTGGCTCTGATCAGAGTTTGTCCAACCATTGCAAGGGGAATAAGAAGCCCCAGTCTATCCAGAATGTCCAATATTCCAGGGTGAGCCATCAGAAGCTTCTCTTCGGGATCGGTTGTCAGACTAAAACCAAAAACTAGATTAACTCCGAGAGACTGGTAGGACAGGAAATTTTTTTCATCAAAGGATTCAATGAGAGAGAAGACTTCAGGATCTGCTTTCTCAAGAAAGTGCCTACGCATAGCGAGCACAAGGTTAGCAAATTCCTCTTCGGTTGCTTGAAGTTTTGAGTTAAGACCTAACAAGAGGATATCCTCCTCAAGCCCTACTTTTTCAATAACTTCCATAAGAACTGAGTAGCCAGGATAGGGAACTTCACAGGCTGTCGCCTCCTTTTCGAAATCCACCTTTGACCTAATATCTTTCACGGCATTGCAGGCATATAGAAGGTTATCTAGGATGGTTCCACTGAAAATAAATGGCGACTGGGAAACATAACCTACATTCAAGCTAATGTCAGCTTTGGTAAGTTCTCTGAGATCCTTGCCATCAAGCAATATGCGGCCGTTGCTGTAGGGATAAAGCTGGGCAATGAGCATAATCAGAGTGCTTTTTCCACTTCCAGAAAATCCTACAATGGCAATCCTTTCGTTTTGGCTAACCTTAAGGGACACAGAATCCACTATCCGTATGGAATGATCTACGGTAAAACTAACGTCATTCATTTCTATGTTGCCGGAAAGAGCGTAAACAGATCTATCTGAAGGCATTGGTTTGAAATCATGAGAGTAAGAAAAGGTTTCCATAATCCTTTTGTAACGAACCTTAGCGTCCTGATAACTTTGATAGTATTCTATCAACTCTTTCCATGGATCAGAAAGCTTTTCATAGGTGGACAGAAACGCAACAAGAGCACCTAAATCAAGTCTTCCTTTGATGCTAAGGTAACCACCGAACAAGAAAAGAATAAAAGGACCCAGATTTTGAAAGAAATTATTAGCCCATTTAATTAAAAACTTGATTTTTGCCATACGATAACGAAGTTCAAAAAGCGATTTAGAAAAACTTCTAAATTTTTCGCTTTCTATGTTGTAAGATGCATTACAATGAACTTCGTGTATCCCGGATATAATTTCGCCGACAAAATTACTGGCGCCCTTGGTGATATTCATGCGCTCCTGGTTTAATCTGTTGAATTTGTTTTGAAGTAAAGGAATAACAATGACCTGAAAAGGATATATGGCCAAGCTCACAACAGCTAGAAGGGGGTTAAGATAAAGCATGTATCCGGCAAAAGCCGCCAGACTGAGAATATTTACAAGGGGAGTTGCAATTGCTTCACCGAGAAATTCACCTATATTGCCAAGTTCTCCAATAAGGAATGATATGACCGTTCCAGGTGGATTTTTTCTGAAAAAGGTCAAAGGGAGGCTAAGGACATGGTTGAACAAGGCTGTGCGTATTTCGTAAAGTATTCTCTGGCCAATGAAATTTGTGATGACATTCACTGCATATTTAAGAAGACCTGCAGCTATAACGGATGTAATATAGAAAGTGCAATAAAGAAGTAGATCGGAAAGGGACTTAAGCCCAATGGCGATGTTTACGATTTTCTTCTGCATTTCTAAGGGGAGGACTCGCAAAAATATGGTTATTAAGATTAACCCAATTGCAAGCAACTGTAGCCATCGGCATCGTGTAAGAACCCAGAAGAGAAGGGGAAAATCGGTTATATTTCGCTTGTGCGACATAAAAACACCTTTAATTAAAAAGCTAACTTGACATTTTGATAATGATTATTAAATTCTTGTTTGGCTACCAAAGGAGAAGATAAAAAAATGAGGATGACAATACAACGAAAAATTATTCTTGACACTATAAGGCATTTGAAGACTCACCCAACGGCGGATGAACTTTACACCATGATTAAACCACGTTTGCCTCGTATAAGTCTTGCCACAGTTTACCGTAACCTTGAAATGTTAGCTTCCGAAGGGTTCATACAAAAGCTTACACTTCACGGTAGCACTCAAAAGCGCTTTGATGGTAATCCTCATTTCCATGCCCATGCCCAGTGCATCCGTTGTGGCAAGATAGAAGATATTATGATGGATCCCCGTCTAGATCCCAAAGCTTATGTGAAAGAAGCCTGGGGATTCGATATCCAGGAATGGACTATTGAATTTCGGGGGCTTTGCTCGGAGTGTAAAGCATCCCAGGAAGAAAGGCAGGAACGACCAAGTCAAAAGGAGGATGGTAAACATGGCAGGGAAAAGTCTAAAAGGAACACGAACTGAAAAGAATCTTCTGGCGGCTTTTGCTGGCGAATCTCAAGCCAGAAATCGCTACACTTATTTTGCATCTAAGGCTAGAGAGGAAGGCTATGAACAAATAGCCGCGATATTTGAAGAAACAGCAAACCAAGAAAAAGAACATGCGAAAAGACTGTTCAATTTCCTGGAAGGCGGCGAAGTAACAATCGAAGCCTCGTTTCCGGCCGGGGTTGTAGGTTCTACGAAGGAAAATCTTCTTGCTGCAGCAGCAGGTGAACTTTACGAGCATTCCCAGATGTATCCTGAATTCGCAAGGATAGCCGACGAAGAAGGATTTCCTGAAATCGCTACGGTTTTCAGAAATATCGCCGTGGCGGAAAAATATCACGAAAAGAGATATCGTGATTTCGTGGCAAACATAGAAGCTGGGAGAGTATTCGAGAGAGAATCTACGGTTACTTGGCGATGCAGAAACTGTGGATATATTCATGAAGGATCAACTGCTCCCGATAAATGCCCGGCTTGCGCCCATCCAAAAGCCTATTTCGAACTTCTCGGGGAAAACTGGTAAGTTTTAACCAACAACAAAACCTGGGCTTAAAAACATGCCCAGGTTTTATCTTTTACAGGAGGTGCCAAATTGAATCCTAAGCTATGGCAGTGTCAGACAACAAACTGTGGATATATATACGATCCAGACCGAGGCGATCGAAAAGGGAAGATTCCCAAGGGCACCCCTTTTGAAGATCTTCCCGATGATTGGAAATGCCCTGTATGTGGAGCATCTAAAAAAATGTTTCGACCCGTAGAAACTCCATCAACCGCTAAATAATAAGGGGGTCACATGAAAGTGGTAGAAATAAAGCCCGATGTTTTTTGGGTAGGTGCTATAGACTGGAATATTCGAGACTTCCACGGCTATTCAACCTACAAAGGCACAACATATAATGCTTTTCTCATAAAGGACGATAAAATTACGCTCGTTGACACGGTAAAAGGACCTTTTTTCAATGAGTTGCTTCATCACATAAGTCAGATCGTTGAGCCCAATAAGATCGATTATCTGGTTATAAACCATGTCGAAATGGACCATTCGGGATCATTCCTTCAGACAGTGGATGCTATCAAGCCCGAAAAGATTATATGTTCTGAAATGGGCGAAAAAGCTCTGGTTCAGCACTTCAAGCGAACTGACCTTCCCTATCAAGTCGTAAAAACCGGAGACTCCATACGGACAGGCAAAAAAACAATTCATTTTATCGAAACTCGCATGCTTCACTGGCCAGACAGTATGTTCACATACATTCCCGAAGACAAACTTCTCATATCGAGTGATGCCTTTGGTCAACACTGGGCAACGAGCGCTCGCTTTGATGATGAAGTTCCATTTGACGAATTGATGAATCATGCTGCCAAATACTACGCCAACATCTTGCTTTTATACTCTCCTCTCGTACAGAAGCTTCTTGCAAAAGTTAAAGAACTGAATCTTGATATCGACATGATCGCTCCAGATCACGGCCTTATCTGGAGAAAAAATCCCCTTGCTATCATTGAAGCCTATGACCGATGGAGTCGCCAGGAAGCTAAGAGAAAAGCCATTGTTGTCTATGACACCATGTGGCACAGCACAGAAAAAATGGCAAGATCTATAACTGATGGGCTGATTGACGAAGGAATAGAAACTATTCCCATGTCGCTTAAAGTTTATCATAGAAGTGACATCATGACGGAACTTCTAGATTCTAAAGGACTTGTGGTTGGATCTCCCACTATAAATAACGGCATTTTTCCAACTATTGCCGATATCCTGACATACATGAAGGGGCTTAAACCTGTAGGAAAGATTGGTTTTGCCTTCGGATCCTACGGCTGGAGCGGCGAAGCGGCTAAAATCATATCTCAATATCTTTCCGAAATGAAAGTAGAACAAATCATAGAGGAACCTCTACGAATCCAGTATGTCCCCGATCACGAAGCCCTTAAAAAATGTTACGAACTAGGGCGTAAGCTTGGAGAACGCATCAAAGAAACTGTCTAACCAGGGGAGGGATTGAAAAATGGACGTAGTATTTCTATCGCGGCTCCAGTTTGCCGCAGCAACTTACTTTCATTTTTTGTTTGTCCCTCTTACTCTCGGACTTTCCATCCTTATCGCGCTCATGGAAACCAAATATGTAAAGACAGGGGACGAAACCTACCGTAACATGGCTAAATTCTGGGGAAAGATTTTTCTGGTAAACTTTGCTGTGGGGGTAGTTACAGGTATTACCCTTGAGTTTCAATTTGGCACCAACTGGGCTAAGTATTCCAAATATGTTGGGGATGTTTTTGGATCTCTTCTTGCCATCGAAGCTTCGGTGGCTTTCTTTCTTGAATCCACTTTTATTGCTGTATGGGCGCTGGGATGGAAACGACTTTCTCCAAAGGCTCACGCTGTGAGCATATGGCTGGTGGCTCTGGCATCCAATATCTCCGCCTTCTGGATCCTTACAGCAAACGCTTGGATGCAACACCCGGTTGGATACGTTATTCGCGGGGATCGCGCAGAACTCGATAGCTTCTGGGCTCTTATAACCCAGAGCTTTGCCTTACACGAAATCTTTCATACTCTCGCCGGTTCTTACATTCTTACCGGTTTCTTCGTAATGGCAATAAGCGCCTATCATTTGCTAAAGAAGCAACACATAGACTTTTTCAAGCGATCCTTCGCATTAGGGGTTAGTATGGCTCTTATTTTCTCCGTTCTGGAGGTAATCCAGGGACATATGAACGGGGCTGAAGTGGCTAAATATCAACCTGCAAAGCTTGCAGCTATGGAATCCTTCTGGGAAACGAGAGATTATGCTCCTCAGTATTTATTTATAATTCCAGATGAAAAAAACGAGCGAAATCTCGTTGAAATCGGCAAAATACCAGGTTTGCTGAGCATGTTAGCTTACCATTCTCCAAAGGCAACCGTTAAAGGTTTGAAGGATTTTCCTAAAGACGAGCGTCCCCCTGTGGCTATCACCTTCTGGTCTTTTCGCATAATGGTAGGTCTTGGATTCCTTTTCCCGATTCTGGCTTTCATTGGATGGATAAAGAGGAAAAACATAGAAAACCATCCTCGTCTACTAAAGCTATTTTTATTTGCTCTCCCGCTCCCCTACATAGCTCTCCAAGCCGGCTGGACATTAACCGAAGTCGGAAGGCAACCCTGGGTTGTCTATGGAATCCTTAAGACAAACGAAGCCGCTTCTGTGCTTGAAAAAAGTCAGGTGCTTTTTTCATTATTTGGGCTTGTGGTTCTTTACACAGTTATCGGAATTATTGCCGCATATCTAATAGTAAAATTTGTCAAAGAAGGTCCCGAGGCGGCAAATTAATAAAAATACAAGGGAGGGGAAGCAATGCTTCTTTCAATATGGTTTTTTCTATGGGGACTTTTATGGGCAGTATATTTCATGCTTGACGGGTTTGATCTGGGACTTGGCGCCCTAAGCCCTTTTATTGCTAAAAACCCGAAAGAACGCGCCACAATCTATCATGCAATAGGTCCCTTCTGGAATGGAAACGAAGTCTGGCTTATTGCCGCTGGAGGAGTCACCTTTGCTGCCTTTCCAACAGCTTACGCAGTTTTATTCAGTAGCTTTTATTCACCGCTCATGATCATCCTTTTTGCTCTTATCATAAGAGGTGTAAGCATAGAATTTCGTGATAAATCAACCAGTCCAGGATGGCAGAAGCTATGGGATACGGGGGTATTTCTGGGAAGTATAATCCCGGCTATACTCTTTGGAGTAGCTTTTGCTAACATATTCAAAGGTGTGCCTATTGATGGCGAGGGAATATTCCGAGGTAGCCTTGTAGATCTTCTCAATCCATACGGCATATTAGGTGGACTCCTGTTTCTCTGCCTGTTTTTGCTTCATGGAGCCATCTGGCTTGCTGTAAAAACCGAAGGAGAACTAAGACAGAGAGGTTTTCAATATGCTAAAAACCTGTGGTTTCCCACTGTCCTTGTAGCCGCAGGCTTTCTGGTTGCCACATGGTTTAACACTTCTCTTTATGTAAACTATTTCGAAAAACCCCTTCTTTACGCCGTTCCGTCAGTTCTTATTCCTCTTGCCGTTCTTGGTGGAATTGCTGGTGTTTTTTATTTCATTAAAAAAGAACACCCATGGTATGCCTGGGCGTCATCAGCCATAATTATTGTTGGAGTGACCTTCTTTGGAATTGTGGGGCTTTACCCCAATCTCCTTCCTTCAAGCCTCGATGCGGCTTACAGCCTTACTATCTACAACGCTGCTTCGAGTCCTCTCACACTTAAGATTATGCTCACAGTAGTTGTAATCTTCGTTCCTGTGGTTATAGCTTACCAGTTATGGGTTTATAAGCTGTTTAGCCACCCTGTAACCGAAGAAGAAAGCGGCTATTAATGCCGACTATAGTTTGGGCTGGGATCGAAGATTCATCTAAAATCTGCTCGATCCCAGCCTCCTCAAAAGCCAGCTAAGGCTTGCCCTTATAGCAAGGCTTCTGTCTTCGGAATTCAGAAACCGATGATCGGCCTCATCAAATAAAATCATGTCTCCACCCGTTACGTCCCTTATACGAACAGCGTCATTCCAGGGGACAATTTCGTCTTTTATACCATGAACTATCAGACACGGGCGATAAATCTCAGGTTGGGCTTTCAATACAACACCGATTTTTTCAAGATTCTTTGGATGTCCTAAAGGATCTGCCGGATCAAGAAAATCACAAAAAGGTTTGGATCGTCTTAAGAAACCTTCCAGAGCAGAAACGTCAAAGGGGGTGGCCCAGGAGATCAAAGCATCGGCTTTTAAGGGATGATCATCGGGTAGAATCTTTTCCGGCATGACCATTACAACATCTTGATACAAGAAACCGTAAAGATAAGCTAGATAGCCACCAAAACTGGACCCCCATAAAAATAACTTTTCTCCTGATTTAAACACATCGCACTTTATCCATTCAATCACGGTCACTAAGTCCCTAAATCGAGAAAATATAAGGGAATGTTTTAACGGGGATTTGCTCTCACCTGATCCAGCCTGATCGAACATCACAGCTCTTAAGCCATTCTCGGATAAGGATTCCGCCATTGCCACAAACTTTTCCGAATCTTTGTAGCCCATAAGCCCGTGGAGGAGAACAACAGTGCCAATTGTCATTCCCTCTGGTTCGTGAACAACAACGGGAATTTCACCGTTTACGAAATGGCGTAAGACTGCTCTCATATTTTTATTCCTCTTTTCGTCTAACGGCGTAGAGTTCGACTTCCATCGGAGCGTCACCACCTTTGAGTTTCACGATCATTTGTTTAAACTTAAAGTGGGTTACCAACTTTTCAAAAAACAGAGGAGTCTTCAGATCTTTGTTCTTAGCAAGAAATATAGTGCCTCCTGGGGCCAATGCCTGGCTCAGGAAGGAAATCAGGATGTCGTATGTGCGGCGATCATAGACCACTTCAGAACCAATGATCATCTCAAAGGGGCGTCCTGTGTAAGGGAGTCTCCAATCCAGAGCTACTACTGGCACATGAGGACAATCGTTCATCAATGCATTAGCTCGTGCAAAGAGCAAAGCATCTTCGCTTATGTCGCTTATAGTTACATCATGTCCACAGAGAGCCGCATAAACGCCCACAATGCCCATCCCAGCACCGATTTCAAGCACTTTTTGTCCGGGAACTGGCGGGGTTTTCTCCATAAAGAGTGCCAGAACAAAGCTCGGTTCCCATATTTTGGTCCACCACTGCATTTCCATAAGATGCAATAAAAGTTCATCGCTAAGTTGTTCGGGGCGTGCGGGAGAAACGCTACCCGGAGTCTGATTTAAGGTTTCTTCTAACTTTTTTAATATCTGATCTTCCATATCTTTTATCTGGAGCAACTTCAACGTCTTGCTCCCGATCTTAACGGATTCAACTTCCACATTATAGCGCGATCGTATAATATCCATGAGTTCATCAAGCGAAAGGGTCATAATGGATGAAATGTTCATGCTGTTTGTCCTTTCTTTTTGGCAAAGTTATGATACTGAACTGGTGCGAAATCTTTCTCCACAGAGCATGAATTTATGTGGAGTAGCGATTGTTTAATCGCAACAAATCGACCATACAACAATTTTTATTAAAGATCAAAATGCAAGGAGAGATGAAATGGCAGAAGAACGGATGTTGAAAGATTGCCGCAAGTTTGAAGAAATGTTCGTAAGGGAAGGAACCTATATAATAGAAGAAGCCTTCGTGATTACCACAAATGAGCCACGCCGCGGGATTGCTTTACGGGATGCCTTTCTGGAAGTGGAAAAGGATGGAAATCATAAAATAGTGCATGGCAGAGCTACAGTTCACAATCTCTCACTTGTAGAACTTTTTGAGGACAACGAACTGCTCGATATGATCATAAATATGGGGGAAGGCTTCAAATTTTATCTTAAAAACCCCGCAATACAGGCTGGAAAAGTCTTCTCCCCTACAGTCTCATCCACAATGCGATTTATTCCCAGAGAATCCTTTGATCATATTTCTGATACCGAATACGCAAAGATTGTTGATTCCATCGTTCTTATTGACCCCAGGTTTAGACAGGCTGGCTGATGAAAAAGCTATTTTCTAGCTGATTGCTAAAAAGTCGGCAAAGGAGTAAATTTTGTAATGTGATCCAGTAAGACCTAGATTAACTAAAAGAACCAAAAAAAGGGGTAGAAGCCGTGCTTAGAACTTACTTAAAAACTGCCGTTTTTTTCTTGGTTTTGGTGGTTTCCACCATAATTTTTGGGATAGGTGCCCTGGTTACTCTTTTAATTACCAAAAATCCCGATCTAGGGCATTATTATTGGGCTCGCATTTGGGGACTAATTCAACTAAAAGCCACAGGCACAAAAGTCATTGTAAGAAATAAGCAATTTGTAAATCCCAAGGAGACTTATGTTTATATGGGGAACCATCAGAGTTGGTTTGACATCTTTGTGTTGCTTGCTTATGTGCCGGGTCAATTCCGATGGTTGGCTAAAGAAGAACTTTACAAAATCCCAATAGTGGGACAGGCAATGAGATTAATTGGCTATATCCCGATAGATCGAAGTAACAGAGCTAAGGCTTTTGAAAGTATAGACAAGGCTGCAGAAAAGATACAAGAAGGTGCATCAGTAATGATTTTTCCTGAGGGCACCAGAAGTCGTGACGGAGTGTTACAGCCTTTTAAAAAAGGCGGTTTTATTCTGGCGATTAAAAGCAAAAAACCGATTCTACCCATCAGTATAAGCGGTTCTTACCGAATCATGCGCAAGGGATCATGGATTGTTAATCCCGGCGTGATTACTCTTACTTTTCATCCTCCCATTCCAACGGAAAATTACAGCATTGACGACAGAGATCATCTTATATCGCTCGTGGAAAAAGCAATACGTCAGGGGCTTACTCCCGAAGAAGGTGGCATATGCGATCAGCCTTCAGCATCACAATCTGAATAGTTAAGAGAGGTTACACCATAATGAATAACAGTCAGTCCATTTCCTCTTACCCTGTGAAGATTATTCCTCTAGGCGGGCTCGGAGAAATAGGCCTCAACATGATGGTAGTGGAATATGAAGACTCGATCCTTATCATAGATGCTGGCCTAATGTTTCCAGAAGAGGAAATGTTCGGGATCGATATTGTAATTCCGGATTTTGACTACTTACGAGATAACGCTCAAAAAGTTAAGGCACTGATTGTCACACACGGACACGAAGATCATATTGGAGCAATTCCTTTCCTGCTTCAGGAATTCCCCGTCCCTATCTACGCAACATCCTTTACTCTGGCTCTTATCAAGGAAAAACTGGCTGAACATAACCTGCTCGGCAGAACATCTTTTCATACTATCGTTCCCAAAGAACCTTTTTCGATAGGTCCATTTATAATAGAACCTTTTAGAGTATGTCACAGCATTCCTGATGGGGTTGGTTTTATTATTTCTACTCCCTGTGGAGTTATTGTCCATTCAGGCGACTTCAAGATTGATCATACTCCCATTGATGGCAGGGTCTTTGATATCGGAAGGTTGAGCCTATACTCCGAACAGGGAGTGCTTCTTCTTCTCTCAGATTCTACAAACGTAGAAAGAGAAGGCTATGCAATTTCAGAAAAAGAGGTTGGCAAGACTTTTCAGGACATATTCCAAGTGGCCAAAGGGCGCATCATTATAGCCGTTTTCGCCAGCAATATTCACCGCATCCAGCAAATCATATACACAGCTAGACAATTTGGAAGAAAGATCCTTTTTCACGGCAAATCCATTCAAACCAATGTGCGGCTTGCTGAAGAACTGGGCTATCTTAACATTTCTCCCGAAGACAAGATAGCTCTCAAAGACCTTCCCTTTATGCCAGATCACAGGGTTGTGATGATAACAACAGGAACTCAGGGCGAACCGATGAGCGCCTTAACGAGAATTGCTTTTGATGACCATAAGTGGATCAAACTGAAACCGGGGGATACGGTTGTATTTTCGTCCAAATTTATTCCAGGCAATGAGCGGACAATTCATAATGTGATCAACAATCTTTATCGTCGAGGAACGAATGTTATTTACGAAAGCGTGGAAGCTATTCATGCCTCTGGCCATGCCCATCAGGAAGAACTTAAATGGTTGATCGGGTTGGTTAAGCCCAAGTTTTTTGTGCCCATTCATGGCGAATATCGCCATCTTGCTAAACACTGTGCTCTAGCCAGAGAAATCGGCATACCCCCCGAAAACTGCTTTCTTCTTGAAAACGGTGACGTATTAAATTTGTGGCAGGAGCGTGCAGTTCTGAGCCCTAAAATATCTTCTGGAAGAGTATTTGTTGACGGTAAGGGCATTGGTGATATTGATAAACCCGTGCTAAGAGACAGAAAACACCTGGCAGAAGACGGGCTTGTCATAGTTTCCCTTGTAATTGATCAGGAATATCGAAGTATTCTCAGTGGTCCAGATGTTTTTAGTAAAGGGTTTATATCAGAAGAGATAAACTCTGACATAATCCACTGTGCACAGTGCCTTATCCTTGAAATCTTTGACCGTTATATCGAAGGGGGCGCTATACCTGATGCTGGAGAAATTCAACGTGAAATTCGCAAAGAATTGAAAAAATTCTTTGTAAAAATCTTAGGAAGGCGACCTGTCATCTATCCTATTGTAATGGAGGTATAGCAAAAAGGTGATTGACAGGCGAAAGAAACATGAACTTTTGGGAATTTCTATAGCCTTTGGAAGCACCGTTATCCTCCTCAGCCTTTTATCCTATAGTCCTTCCGATCCTACTTTGTTTGGTTTTTCGCCATCGAGGCTTGAAACAAAAAACTGGATGGGGCTTTTTGGGTCTCATCTTGCAAGACTTATTTATACCCCTTTCGGATTAGCGTCTCTGATACTCCCCATCACTCTTTTCAGGCTTGCATGGGACATCTTTTGGGAACGTAAATTAAAATTAGTTTTTTATGTTTTTGTGCCTATCCTTGGACTTGTCAGCAGTTCCATTCTGCTAAGCCTTTTTGCTAAGGAGATCCATCTTCGAGGAGAAAAGATTTCTGGTGGGGGCATTGTGGGAGAATGGATCACAAGGCACATGATTGAAATCTTTTCATATACAGGAACTATAATCATAGTGCTGGGAGTTGGTTTATGCGTAACGGTTGCTTTTCTTCCCTGGAGTCTTTTGGAAATATTTGCAAATCTTAAATATCTCGCACATTTTATTGGCGGGCATCTCTCTAGATTTTTCAGTTACTTAGGCAAAGTTGTAACGAACACCATTTCTGCAATAAGAGCTAAAAACTTCCGTAAGACCTCATCCAAAAACAATAAAAATTCTAACACGGTTAGGGGAAAACTTACCCCCGTAGCAGTCATAACATCATCTAATAACTTCTCTACATCCGCCGAACCTAATAATAATGACCCCGTTCTAGACAACCTCTTCGCCAGTAGCCTTGTGGAATCTGCACCATCCATCCCCAGTAATCGTCCGTCTGTAGAATCTAACACTAAAAAATTAGAATCTTCGCATCGTCCATCGTCATCCCCACCGTCCACATCATTCTATTCTTTTGGTTTTCCCAGTATCGATCTTCTGGACAAGTATGAAACTCGTCAGGACTATGAAGACTCCAAGATTCTTCAGAAAAAGGCGGAAGTGCTGACTCAGAAGCTAGCTGATTTCGGTGTTCATGGTGAAGTTGTCAACATTCTTCCAGGTCCTGTGATCACCATGTTCGAATATGTGCCAGCACCTGGTATTAAAATAAGCCGGATCGTGAACCTCCAAAATGATCTCACCATGGCGCTAAAGGCCATGAGCATTCGTATTGTTGCGCCAATTCCTGGTAAGGCAGCAGTTGGAATTGAAATTCCAAATGCCAAGAGACAGTTAGTTAGCATACGTTCAGTAATTGAATCATCGGAGTTTCAGGAAGCCACCGCCCCTTTAACCATAGCTCTAGGAAAAGATACCACCGGTAGTCCTGTGGCAACCAATCTGGCAAAAATGCCCCATCTTCTTATTGCAGGGGCTACGGGAACAGGTAAAAGTGTATGTCTTAACTCAATTCTTACAAGCCTTCTTTTTAGAAATACTCCCTTTACTTTAAGACTTCTTCTTATCGACCCCAAACGGATTGAGTTGAGTTTCTATGAAGGTATTCCACACCTAATTCACCCGGTCGTAACCGATGTCAAAAAAGCTACCAAGGCTTTACAGTGGGCAGTGGAAGAAATGGAACAAAGATATGAGCTTATGGCTCAATTCAACGCCAGAAACATTGAAGGTTACAATAAGAAAGTGGCGGAAGAGAAAAAACAGACATCGGAAGGAAACGATTTCAAACCTTTACCCTACCTGGTTGTGATTATAGATGAACTGGCGGACTTAATGATGGTAGCTTCTCGAGAAGT
This sequence comes from Thermodesulforhabdaceae bacterium, assembly GCA_037482015.1. Lineage (NCBI taxonomy): Bacteria > Pseudomonadati > Thermodesulfobacteriota > Syntrophobacteria > Syntrophobacterales > Thermodesulforhabdaceae > Thermodesulforhabdaceae bacterium. The sequence goes on along the minus strand of JBBFKT010000002.1, from coordinate 37,733 downwards.
GGAAGAATACATTACGAGGCTTGCTCAAATGGCCAGAGCAGCAGGAATCCATCTTGTTCTTGCTACTCAGAGGCCATCCGTGGATGTAATTACCGGTCTCATTAAGGCGAACATTCCATCGCGCATCTCCTTTCAGGTTTCTTCAAAAATAGATTCCCGTACTATCCTGGATGCTCCCGGAGCAGAAACTCTTCTCGGTTCGGGAGACATGTTGTTCCTCCCTCCGGGAACAGCAAAACTTCAGCGCATTCATGGTGCTTTTATATCGGATCGGGAAGTGCAACGCATTACGGACTTCTGGCGAGAACAGGCAAAGACTGCTGGATGGGAACCAGAACATATAGATCTTACTGAGGATGCGACTTCAGGTGAAATAAGCGACGAAGATATTGACGAAAAATACGAAGAAGCGGTAAAGCTCGTGCTCGAAACTCGGCAAGCATCTATTTCGATGCTTCAGAGGCGACTACGGGTGGGTTACAATAGAGCTGCTAGAATGATAGAACTTATGGAAAAACAGGGCATTGTGGGACCTTCGGACGGTATCAAGCCAAGAGAGGTGCTTGGGCCTCCAAGAAATTCCTGAAAAGCTCTAGAAAGGATTTGCTTAAATGAACAGGAAAAGGCTTTGTAAATCTACTACAAGTTGGTTATTCACCATATTGGTTGCGATTGGAATTTTAATAACAGGCTCAGGAAAAATTCTATCTGCTGAGAATGCTAACCTTAAGGAAGCAATCAGTCTCGTCAAAGCTATCGAGCAAAAGTATCATTCGGCAAATTTTTTTTATGCTGATTTTATTCAACAAATATACCCCCCTAATGTTACTGCTCCATCGGCTGAAGCTACAGGTCGTTTCAGTTTTGCAAAGCCCTGTCTTATGCGGTGGGAGTATCATTCTCCGGAGGAACAGGTTGTCGTCACCTACCCTGCTATAGGATGGCTCTACGCAGTGAAGGACAGGGAAGTTCAGGTCTTTGACACAGGTTCTCTCTATAAATCCGTTGTGGCAAAAGCATTCCTTAAAAGCATTCTAGAATCATTTGAAGTAGTTGACTGGTCCCGATCAGAAAGTGACCCTGAAAGTTTTATTGTTGTTTTAAAACCCAAAGTAAACGATGCTCAAATTGCCAAAGTAGAACTAGTCATACATAAGCCCGATGCAACTTTGACTAGAATCATTGGAGAGGATCAGGCAGGAACCAGAAATATGCTTATATTTACGAACCAGAAATGGGAAGGATCATTTTCTCAGAAAGAATTTATGCCCAATTTTCCCCAAGATGTATCAATTTCTAACGAGCAAGGAGAAACCATTTCTTACGACAAATTCATGAAACTATTTGAAGAAAAGAAAGGAGTCTTGGACTGCAGCCATGAATCAGTTATCAAAAAGTGATGTTGTTCAAAAAATTGAAAAACTCAGAAAAGACCGCAACGCTGTAATTTTGGCTCACAATTACCAGCCCCCTGAAATTCAAGACATTGCTGACTTTACCGGGGACTCTTTAGAACTCAGTCGAAAAGCGGCAGAAACAAAAGCTTCGGTCATTGTTTTCTGCGGTGTGGCTTTTATGGCAGAAACAGCAGCGGTATTAAACCCTGATAAGATCGTAATACTTCCCAGACAGGACGCTGGCTGTCCGATGGCTGACATGATCACTCCCAAAGATATGGAAGAAATCCAGCGAGAACATCCCGGAGTTCCCATTGTGACCTATGTAAACACCACAGCGGCTGTAAAGGCTAAAAGCACGATATGTTGCACCTCGGCAAACGCTATTAAGGTAGTTACTTCACTAGATTCGGATACCGTTTATATGGCGCCAGACAAAAACCTTGCTCTTTATACAGCTCGCCATGTTAAAAAACGTATCCTTTTCTGGAATGGCTACTGCCCTATACATCACAATCTATCCGCAGAAGATGTAATGAAAGCCAAGGAAGAACATCCTAAAGCTCTTTTCATAGCTCACCCGGAATGTCCCCCCGACGTAATCGACCTGGCCGATGGGGTTTTCAGTACTTCCGGTATGCTTCGTTTCGTGGCTGAATCACCGTCGAATGAATTTATTATCGGGACCGAAATGGGCATTCTATACACAATGCAAAAACAAAATCCGTCCAAACGATTTTATCCTGCATCTTCTAAACTTCTATGTCCTGACATGAAAAAAATATCTCTGGAAGATGTGTTGGTATCGCTAGAAACTCTTGAGCCAAGAACTGTTGTCCCGGAAAATGTGCGAATTGATGCTCTCAAAGCTATAGAGAAGATGCTCGCTATTACTTAAGGAGATTTTCCTGCTGAGACAAATTATTCACATCAGCAGGACGGCAAGCTAAATTTAAGTATTTAGCACAAAGAAAAAGGAGTTTCATTCGTGCCCAACGAAGCAAAGCCATCCAATCACAGGCGACCAATCATTGCGGTGACAATGGGGGATCCCTGCGGAATCGGTCCGGAAATAATCTGCAAGGCTTTATCGGATCTTTCCGTCAGAGAACAAGCAAAAATCGTTGTTATTGGGGACGAGAAAGCTCTTAAAGTGATTGCAAAAAAACTTAACATGCTCTTTAGATTTGAAATCTTCTCCAATGTAGAAAAGGCGATTTCCAATGCTAGTGGTGATTTAATTCCAGTTATCAACCCTTTTCCACTTTCTTCTGAAGACATAATCCCAGCTCAACCAACCATAAATACAGCTCACGCCGTTGTAAAATACATAGAAGAAGCAGTAAAAATGGCTATGGAAGGAACCGTTGATGCCATTTGCACTGCTCCTATAAACAAAGCCAGTTTGAAAACCTGCGGATTTTCCTTCCCTGGACATACAGAATTCATCAAACACCTGACAGGATCAGACAAGGCAGTTATGATGCTTGCGGGAACGCAACTTAGAGTATCTCTCGTAACCATTCACGAGCCTTTAAAAAGTGTAAGCGAACTTCTAACAGTGGATAAGATATGTGAAACTATCAGAGTAACTGCCTGGTCTCTGGAAAATTATTTTGGTTTGAAACCTCCCCGCATAGCCGTTTGTGGTCTAAATCCTCACGCAGGTGAATCAGGGATTTTCGGGGATGAAGAACAAAAAGTTATCGTCCCGGCGGTCGAATCTTTTCGGTCAAACAAAGAATGGGAAATATCCGGTCCATACCCTCCTGACACGGTTTTCTACAAGGCAGTTCAGGGGCATTTTGACGCCGTGGTAGCCATGTATCACGATCAAGGCTTGATTCCTTTGAAGTTACTTCATTTTGATGATGCCGTAAATATTACTCTCGGTTTACCCATAATCCGCACATCGGTTGATCATGGAACGGCTTACGACATAGCCGGCAAAGGCATAGCAAGCCCCAACAGCCTTAAAGCCGCCATTTGTCTGGCTTCATATATGGCAACATCGAAAAAGAAACTCTATGAAGCTTTCCCGTAAGACAATTATCATTCATAACGCCAGAACGAATAATCTAAAAATTGATCATCTCGAAATTCCTATTAATGCAGTAACCCTTTTAACAGGGGTTAGCGGATCAGGTAAATCGTCCCTCGTCTTTGAAACTATATTTGCTAGATCTTTTCTGACATATTCCCAGTTATTAAGCAAAGTCACAGGATCGGATATTGCACCAATCAGGATCCCCCAGGTAGAAATCGTGAGCAACCTACCAGTGACAGTGGCCTTAAAACAAAAGATACCGTCAAATATTCTTAAAACATCTATCGGAGAATTCACAGGGATTAACGACGTATTGGCAAATCTATTCGTCACTATGGGAACGATCTACTGTCCGAAATGCAAAGAACCTGTTGCAGCCTGGGATCCAGTTACTATAGCAAATGAAATAATTCATCGTTATGCTCAAGGAACCAGATTTTACATTACCGCCCCCATGCGTCCAATATCTCACTCCAAAATTCCATCGACGATTAAACAACTTCTTCGAGAAGGTTTTGTAAGGTTCATCCTGGATGGTAAAGTCATCACTGCCGACTCTCTAGAAGAAATCGGATGGAGAAAAGAACACGAATTTTCCGTGGTTGTTGATAGGTTTATTGTGGATGAGGAAGCTCGCAGTCGGCTTGTGGATTCTTGCGCCACAGCTCTTAGGTTGAGTGAGTGCGACAGAGTTGTTTTCGTCTCGCCCGACGGAGAACAAATTTCTTTTTCCAGCAAGCCAATCTGTTCCTGTTGTGGTCAACTCTTCCCTTCTCTTTCAACCCATATTTTTAATATCGGTCATCCCTTCGGTCAGTGCAGTAACTGTGGAGCCACAGGTTGTGAAGTTTGCCACGGCACAAAGCGAAATCCTCTTGTGTTCCAAGTGTTGCTTCACGATCACTCATTTCCGGAATTGCTTTCTCTTCCTATATCCGCAGTAAAAGACTGGATGGAAAAATTCGATCTCAGCCTAAAAGATGGACTATTAAATCCTTATCTTGAGTGGTTAAAGTCTGCTCATGAGTTCCACCTCGACTACCTTTCGCTTGAAAGACATCTTTTTACTCTATCCGCCGGAGAACTCCAGAAGCTTCGTCTCATCGAATTTTGGAAGAACCCACCCGTAGGGGTTCTGACCATCTTCGATGAACCTTTGAAATTTCTTGATACCAGCGAGCGAGTTCAATTCAAGCAAAAGATCGAAACGTTAATAGAAATGGGGCAAACTGTAATAATCGTCGATCATCACCCGGAAGCTCTTGAAATGGCAAATTTTGTTGTGGAACTTGGTCCTGGAGCGGGAACAGAAGGCGGGCAAGTAATCTGGAGCGGATCAGTGAAAGATTACCCCAAGGGACGCATAAGTTTATCGGACACCCACCAAACGATTCACATGTCAAAACGGTCTGCTCTTAAAAGATCTAAAAAAATAACGCTGGTCGGTGTTACGGTTCACAATCTAAATAATGTCTCAGCATCTTTTCCTATAGGGCTTTTAACTTACGTTACTGGACCTGTGGGGTCTGGCAAAACTTCCCTTGTCTTTGACGGTCTTGTGCCGGCTATCAGATCTGAGTTTTTGAAAAAACCCATCAAGGTCAAAACCTATAAAGAACTTCGTTCACCTCAATTTATTGATTCTGTGATACCTGTAAAAGAAAAAATGGCTATAGTGATGCCGACTGAACGATCTACTGTGGCAACCTTTCTTAATATTTTTACTCCGATTCGCCAATTCTTTGCCCAACTGAAGGAAGCCAAACAGAAGGGTTTAAAGCCTTCCCACTTTTCTTGGAACACCCCCGATGGAGCTTGTTTTCGCTGTGGTGGCAAAGGATTTGTTTCTAATAGCAGTTCCAATTATTTGAGGCTTTCCGTGCCCTGCCCTTCCTGCAACGGCAGAAGATACCGGGATGAAGTATTGCTTGTAAAATACAAAGGATATTCTATTGCCGATGTGCTGGATATGAATCTTGGAAACGTTTCAAGACTTTTCCACTTTATCCCTGGAATCCAGGCTGTTCTGGAGATGGCAATATCAACAAGGCTTTCTCATATAACCATGGGACAGCCTCTAATTAGTTTATCTGGCGGGGAACTCTATAAAATATGGATGATAAGACAGGTTGTTTTTTCTCAATCACCCGGCAAACACCAGGTTATTTGCTTCGATCAACCCACAGCAGGTTTGCATCTGATAGACATAGGAAATCTTATAGATTTCTGGAAACGCCTCTTATCGTCTGGAAACACCATTATTGTTTGTGACTCTCACGATTCAGTTAAAAACGTTAGTGACTGGACTATAGTTATGGGACCCGGCAATGGCCCCCATGGAGGTAATATAATTTACGAAGGTCCTTCATCAGAAATTAGCTGACAGATGATATGCAATCGCATCTAACTTTATAGTGAAATCTATATTCTCGACATAACAACAATCCGGGACTTGAATCTGAACAGGGGCGAAATTAAGGATCCCATTGACCCCCGCAAGAACAAGCTGATTTGCTACACTTTGAGCGGCACTTGCGGGAGTTGCAATAATACCTACAGAAACGTTCCTTTCTTTTACAATCTCTTCGAGTTCGTCTATGTGGTTTACAATAAGCCCGTTAGGTAAACGCTTTCCAACCTTATTAGGATCAACGTCGAAAGCTGCGACAAAAATATAACCATGTTTTACGAAATTTGCGTATCTTATAAGGGCGGAACCAAGATTTCCGATCCCCACCATGGCAAGGTTCCAGGTGCGGTTTAGACCTAAGATTTCCCTAATTTGGTGAACGAGGTCCACCACTCGGTATCCGACCCCGCGAACGCCGAATTCACCGAAGTAAGCAAGATCTTTTCTTATCTGGGCAGGGTTCACACCGCAGTATTTAGCAAGTTTTTCGGATGGGATAACTTCCACATCCTCACCCACAAGTTCCTGAAGAACCCTGAGATAAACCGAAAGTCTGTTAATAGTTGCAAGGGGTATTTTTGTGAACTTCATGGCGCCCTTTTATTTACAGATTGAAGAAATGAAGGGAGAACCCAAACCTCCCTTCATTTCGATGTCTAACTAATATGAAAATAAACTTTTCAACGGGAAACTCTACTACTTAGCCAATCCTATAAATCCCTGGATTAGCTTGCTTACAGGGTTTGCGTAAATAAGAATGAGAGCGATAACGAGAGCGTAGATCGTCAAAGATTCGATCATCGCCAGACCGATGAGCATGGTCACGGTGATCTTACCAGACGTTTCAGGGTTTCTAGCGATGCCTTCTACTGAACCTCTAACAGCAATACCCTGACCTATTCCGCACCCGAGGGCTGCGAAGGTAATAGCAAGCCCTGCAGCGATGGCTGAGTATGAGAAGAAACCAAGTCCTGCTGCAACTGTGCTTGCATCCCCAGCTTTTCCCGGTTCAGCGGCAAAAGCGAGAGCGGTCAAACCAAGGGAGAACAACAAAGTCATCAAACCAGTTCTACGCATAGCAACTCCTCCTCCGAACGTAAATTTTTTTATTGTTAAACCATCAAAACACACCGGCCTTCCTCTCAAGTCTCAAAGCTTAATGATGGGCTTCTTCCATAGCTCCAGCAAAATACATCATAGAAAGAACACAGAATATAAATGCCTGAATAAATCCTGTAAAGAGTCCCAATACCATCATTGGAAGCGGAGCAAGATAAAGTCCTGCAAGAAGGAAGAGAATACCAAGCACCAGTTCTTCACCAAAGATATTTCCGAAAAGACGGATGGAAAGGCTGAGAATTCTTGACAGATGGCTTATAATTTCGATCGGAAAAATAAGTGGTATCAACCACGGAACCGGACCAAGAAAGTGTTTAATATATTTTATGCCATGATATTTAACGCCTAAAACGTGAGTAAAAACAACAACTATAAGAGCGCAGGCAAGAGTTGTGTTCAAATTAGCCGTAGGAGCGTAAAATCCAGGGATCATGCCCATATAATTGCTACAAAGGATGAAAATCCCCAGCGAAGCAATAAGAGGAAAGAGAAATCGACCTTCTTCGCCAACAATACCAATCATAAAGTCCTCGATACCAACCAGCACCGTTTCGAAGAAGTTTTGACCTTTCTCAGGCACTACTTCTAGCTTTTTAGAAACCATCCAGGCTATAGCGATCAGAATCCCCATTATGAGCCACCCGTAAATAACATGGGGAAGAAGAAGCTTCTGAAGAAGCGTATGCGCTTCATCAGCGCTTAAGACTACTGGTATACCTAACTTCTGAAGCAAAAGCGGCAAAAAAAGAACCGGATGTTCCATCGTTCTATCCCTCTCTTTTTAAGACCATTTTGATAAATATTTCACCCGCAACCACAATAAAACTAAGTCCAAAAACCAAAAGCCCAGCCGAAAGAGCTAAAGGCTGAACTAGTCCTAAATCTATTATCAACCATATAATAGCAACAAGCACAAGAAACCTAACATAATACTTCAAAAACACTGCAAATTTATTCCTCGGTGGAACAGCTCCGCCAAAAATCCTCTTTAGTTGCCATTCCAAGACTTCGAGATTAAGAGCCATCAAAAGCCATCCAACAAAAACACCAATTCCTGTTTTCCACGAAACTGCACACCCAATCAGTATAGCTATTGCCCCTAGCAGACCGTTAACGATCTTTATCTTTTCAACAATTAGATTTAGCTCTCTATCAACTACTACCAAGATCTCGCTTCTCCTCTTCCTCTTTTTGCTGACGCTTAGCGAATCTATAATAATTCCTGTAGCCAGCTACTATCCCAAAAACCATAAAGATCATCGTAAGCCAGGGCCAGGTTCCTAATTTACCGTCAAGCCAAAAACCGATGCCCAGCCCAATGAATATCGCAAAAGCTATAGAAAGCCCAACTGTTGATGCATTTGCAACTTGCTTGATGTATTGTCTAGTTTTTTTTTTCATGATTCCTATCTCGTGTAAACCTTCACAACGCCATCTAACACATAGTAACTCATTTAGTCAATCTTTTTTTGTTACCGCTTCCTCATGTTCTGAACACTTACAAGAGCTTCTCCTGCCGCTTTAATTGTTAAATCAAGGTCTTCTACCGTGTGAGCATTGCTCACAAAAAATGCTTCAAATTGAGACGGAGCAAGATAAATGCCTCGATTCAGCATCTCCCTAAAAAAAACCCCATAAGCTTCCGTATCGCACTCCTTAGCGTCATCGAAGTTTTTCACAGGCTTATCTATGAAAAAACCACAACCCATGGAAGCAACTCTCTGAATGGTTACCGCAACACCTAGCTTATCTGACACTTCTCTTAACCCACGCTCGAGATATTCGGACTTCTTTTCTAAGTCGTCGTAAATGCTATTCTGTTCTAAAATTCTCAAAGTAGCCAGCCCTGCAGCCATAGCGAGAGGATTTCCGGAAAGAGTCCCAGCCTGATAGACTGGACCATCAGGGGCTACATATCTCATAATATCAGACGATGCTCCGTAAGCTCCAACGGGAAGCCCTCCTCCAATGATCTTACCAAGGCAGGTAATATCAGGTTTTATCCCGTAGTATTCCTGAGCTCCTCCAGGGGCGAGCCTAAACCCTGTAATAACCTCATCAAAAATCAGAAGAGATCCATGTCTTTCGCAAAGATTTTTAAGACCAGCAAGGAACCCTTCTTCTGGCGGAACAACTCCCATGTTTCCCGCCACTGGTTCAACAATAACTGCGGCTATGTTCTTCCCGTCACTGTCCATTACCATTTCGACGGCTTTCAAATCGTTGTATGGAAGAATAATCGTCTGAGAAACTACTTCTTCCGGAACTCCCGCACTACCAGGCACTCCAAAGGTTGCAACCCCGGACCCAGATTTCGCTAATAAGGCATCGCTATGACCATGATAACATCCGTCGAACTTTATAATCTTTTTCCGACCAGTGACTCCTCTAGCAAGCCTTATAGCGCTCATAACAGCTTCTGTCCCAGAATTTACGAACCTAACCACTTCAATGGATGGAACCATTTTCACCACTTGTTCTGCCATTTCCACTTCAAGACGGCAGGGAATCCCGTAAGAAGTGCCCTTTTCAGCCGCTTCCTGAATAGCCTTAACCACTTCTGGATGGCTGTGTCCAAGGATTAGGGGTCCCCAGGAACATACGTAATCTATATATCTATTGCCGTCTTCATCCCAAATAAATGATCCATGAGCTTTTTTAATGAAGATTGGATGAGTTCCCACAGCTCGAGCTGACCTCACGGGACTATTAACTCCCCCAGGAAGCACCTTCTTTGCCCTTTCATACAAACTACTAGACAACTCCCTAGACGCCATCACTCGCTCCTCCTCTCTTCTCCAAGAACCGCAATGTCAAATTCCTCATGATGCAAGGAAGCATCAGGTTGAAGGTATATCCTTGCATGCAAACTCTCTTCCACATATTCAAAGGATGATCTCTCATCGTCATAGAAAAGCCCCACCACATCCGGATGAGCCCTTACAACCACGGATTTTCCAAAAAGCTCGTTCCTGTCCCTTTCTATCGCCCGCAGAATTTCGTAACAAATCGATTGCTTCGACCTGATTAACCCTGTGCCTTCACAATAAGGACAAGCTTCATGTAGAAGTCGTCCAATGCTTTCTCGCGTTCTCTTTCGAGTCATCTGCACAAGTCCAAATTCCGACATGGGCAGGACTTTGGTTTTGCTTCGGTCTCGCTTCAGAGCATCCAGCAGAGCCTGAAAAACTCTCTCCCGATCTGAAGGCTTTTCCATGTCAATAAAATCGATAATTATAATGCCACCAATGTTTCTAAGTCTAAGCTGACAGGCAATTTCTTGAACCGCCTCCAGGTTTGTTTTGAGAATCGTCTCATCCAGATTCCTCTTACCCACATACCTTCCTGTATTAACATCTATGGTGGTAAGAGCCTCTGTGGATTCTATTACAATATACCCTCCGGATTTGAGCCAGACCTTTTTTTCAAGAGCTCTTTGAATTTCCATTTCAATACCGTAAAAGTCGAAAATAGGCTGGCTACCACGATAAAGCTCCACCTGAGTTGTGAGGCCGGGAGCAAAGGTTTCCAGAAAGTTAACAATTTTCTCATATTCCTTCTCGGAATCCACAATGAGCCTTTCCACCTCTTTAGCGAAGAGGTCTCTAGCTGCCCTAAGAGTAATGTCCAGTTCTCTATAAATAAGCGAAGGAACAGGTGCTTTCGATGCCTTTTCTTTAATATTTTCCCAAACCTTCAGGAGAAAATCCATCTCGGCAACAAGCTTTCGCTCATCCGTTCCATCAGCGGCTGTCCTTACAATAAAGCCTATATTGGATGGCTTGATGGAATTCATGAGTTCTCTCAGTCGTTCCCGTTCAACTTCGTCCTCAATCCGCCTCGATACGCCCACATGGCGAGCAAGCGGCATAAGGACCAGCTTCCTTCCTGGTATCGTAATATTAGTAGTAACCCGGGCTCCTTTTGTGCCGAGTGGTTCCTTGGCTATTTGAACCAGAATTTCCTGTCCTTCTCGAAGCAAATCTTCTATAGGTGATGACTCCAGAAAGGAAGTTTGTAAATCGTTGGGCTGTTTATCGTTATCGCCCGTTCCGTTTTCACACTGCAGAAATTCTTCAAGAGCTATGTCTTCGTGATTAAAAATCACGTCCCCTACATGAAGGAATGCCGCCCTCTCCAAACCAATATCAACGAAGGCCGACTGCATACCTGGAAGCACTCTTACAACTCTTCCTTTATATATATTACCGGTAATACCTTTATCAGATGGCCTCTCAAAATAAAACTCAACCACATGCCCGTTCTCCAATAGAGCAACTCGAGTTTCATAAGGAGCTGCATTTATTACAAGTTCTCCAGACACCTTATATCATCCCCCTAAATGTTGATCCTCTCTTTTGATCAAAATTAAGCTCTCTGAACAGAAAGCTTCACGATCCTTAAAGTCTTGATTTTTTCATCCGTTATTCCCGCTGCGCCACATAAGTCCTTTGGTCTTATCAAAAAGCGATTATTTTCTATGATTCCTAAAATAATGCTATTAGCATCAAGATATTCGAAATTTTTCCAGTGTAAGCCCAGATCGATTTGAAGCGTTTTGCCTTTTCTCTCAACAGGCACTATACACCCTTCCCTTTTTTCCCACAACTGTCTTAGTTGCTGACAATCAGAACTTTCCAGTCCTTCTATGCGATAGATTACTGTGCGCCTATCATTCTTATCACCGTGCCCCTTTCCTGTTGAAACATCGATTGCTCTGATATTCACACCTTCCGGTAATTCCTTATTCCAGCGCTCTTTAATATCCTCAGGCGGAAGATTTTCAACAAGTCCTATCCATCCCTCTTCACATATGCTTTCCATGCCTACGGGTAGTGCCTGTTCAAAAGAAAGGCGAGGGTGAGGATGAAAACCCTTTGAGAAAGCAACAGGAAGACCGGCTCTCCGAATACTTCTCGCCATAAGTCTCTGAAAGTCGGTCTGTCCTATATAACGAGCAGGTCCCGTCTTTTCATAAACAAAATGATACCAAAAAATAGTTTCCTGCGATGTTTGTTTAGAGGGGTTTTCTGTCTGCCGTGCTTGATCAAAAAGATTGGTTCCTTGGGATTTTGCAAGATAAGGAGCGACCTCCCCTTCGCAAACTCCACATAAACTGCATTGCCCAGATCTGCAGTCCGGCGTATATTTCAGAGAAAAAGCCCTTTCTCTTTCTCTAAGTAGAAAATCTTTAGAAACTCTACAGGAAAGATGATCCCAAGGAAGGATTTCTTCCGGCAAAATCTCTCTGTGAGCAAAAAAATCAGGATCGATGCCTTCTTCTTGAGCCGCTTTATGCCATAGATCGTTTCTAAAAAGCTCTGTCCAGCCATCCATGCGAGCACCAGTTGCCCACGCTCTCCATATAACTTTACCAAGGCGTCTATCACCTCGAGCCAGCACAGCTTCCCAGAAGCTTTGTCGCGGATCGTGCCATTTGAGCTCTACTCCCTTCAAACGACGCAGTTTCTCCTTCAGAAAAGCCAGCTTCTTTTCAACTTCCTCCTGCGGTATCTGCCCGTTCCACTGAAATGGCGTATGAGGTTTTGGCACAAAAGTAGAAACTCCCACATGGAGTCCTGCCCGGAAGGGCTTAGCTTTATCCCACAAAGCTTTAACAAGATCCACTATACCGATTAAGTCCTGATCGGTTTCTCCGGGAAGACCTATCATGAAATACAGCTTTAAGAGTCGCCAACCGAGAGAAAAGGCTTGTTGAGCCGTTTCCAGAAGGATTTCCGTATCAATGGCTTTATTGATGGCTTTTCTAAGACTTTCAGTGCCAGCTTCGGGAGCCAGAGTAAAGCCGGTTCTTCGAACGCTTTTGATCGCTTCCATCATTTCGGGAGTTAAAGTGCCAACCCGAAGCGACGGCAAAGATACAGCAACACGGTTGGGATGAAGTTTTGAAATAAGGGTTCGTATAAGATCTTCAATGCAGGAATGATCGCCAGCGCTGAGAGATAAGAGCGAAACTTCCTCATAACCAGTGCGTTTTAAGGTTTCTTCCACATGGGTAATAATGGTTTCTGGGTTCCGCTCTCTTACCGGTCTGTAGATAAAACCAGCCTGACAGAACCGACATCCTCGACTACACCCTCTAGCAATTTCTACATTCAGCCTGTCATGGATTATCTCCACGGCAGGAACAAGATCACAGACAGGAAAAGGCGAAGACTTATCAAGTAAAGCGAGAACTCTTTTTCGAACGCAGGAGTAATCGTCAAAAACTTTTCTCACATTTCCTATGAGACCATCATTACGGAATTCGAAAGAAAAGAAAGACGGCACATAAACACCGGGCACATGACGGATCTCTTCCAGGAATTCGCGCCTTTTCTTGCGGGTTTTCTTCCATGAGCGAACCATATCGGTAATTTCCAGCACTACTTCTTCGCCTTCTCCAAGCACTACGAAATCGAAGAAGTCAGCCATTGGCTCCACATTGAAAACGCAGGGACCACCGGCTACTACCCAGGGATGTTCTTCTGTTCTATCTCGAGCCCAAAGAGGGATGCCTCCAAGATCAAGAAGCGTCAAAACGTTGGAATAACCCAGTTCGTATTGAAGACTTATTCCTACAATATCAAAGGCGTGAAGGGGTTTTCCAGTCTCGACTCCCGTCAGTGGAATTCCAGCACTACGGAGCTTTTCCTCCATATCAGGCCACGGGGCATAAACTCTATCAGCCAGAACCCCATCGGCTTTATTAAGAATCTGATATAAAAGCCTCAGCCCTACATGACTCAATCCCACATCATAAACATCCGGAAAAGCCAAAACCCATCTTACATCCGCGCTGTGCCACGGTTTTCTAAAAGCGTTCCATTCAAAACCCAGATAACGCCCTGGTTTAGTCACTTCCAAAAGATTAACGGAAATGTTTTTCTCCACTATTGTGATGCCTCCAAATTTCTATTCTTCCGGTGTATTGAAAACAGCTTCTACGACTGCCTCCGAAGCGATTTTTATCTCTTGCTCTGTAGTAAATCTTCCAAGCGAGAGGCGTATTGTTCCCATGGCAATTCTGGCGGGAACACCCATAGCTTCAAGAACGTGAGAAATCTTAACATCGTGAGAATGACAGGCAGCACCTGCTGAAGCAGCTACTTTATTAAGGTTTTTCAAAATTCCATCAGCTTTTCTCCCGGGAAAGGCAATACTCAGAGTATTGGGGAGACGGAAAGCCCCATCTCCGTTAACAACAGCGTCGGGAACTTTCTCAATGATTCTCTGAGCAAGTTCATCTCTGAGCCGTTCAAGTCTTGCCATTTCATCATGGAGTTCTTCCTCTGCGATAGCAGAAGCTTTTCCAAGTCCCACAATGAAGGGCACATTTTCTGTGCCGGGTCGCACTCCTCGCTCCTGTCCTGCTCCAAAGATAAACTTTCCTAAAGGCGTTCCAAGACGTCGGTATAGTGCTCCAATCCCTTTTGGAGCATAGAGCTTGTGTCCTGCAATGCTTAAAAAATCAACTCCCAGTTCATCCACAAGAGTCGGGATCTTACCAAGGCTTTGAGCAGCATCAGTGTGAAAGAGTATTCCTCTTTCTCTAGCAATCTGGCTAATCTCGGCAATAGGCTGGATGGTGCCAACTTCATTGTTGGCGTGCATAACAGAGATAAGGATTGTATCTTTACGGACTGCCTTGCGAATATCGTCTGGGTCAACCACTCCACGTTTATCTACAGGAACAAAGGAAACATCAAAGCCACGCCCCATAATTTCAAGACACGGTTCGATTATAGCAGGATGTTCTATACGTGTTGTTACAATGTGACGTCCTTTATCGCCAAGAGCCTGAACCACACCAAAAAGGACCATATTATTAGATTCTGTGCCACCACTTGTAAAAAAGACCTCTTCAGGATGACATCCCAGAAGACTTGCTAGCTGGGCTCTAGCTTCTTCCAAAGCGGTTTTAGTTTCCTGCCCGTAGTAGTGAGCGCTGGAAGGATTGCCGAACTTATCTCTTAAGTATGGAAGCATCGCTTCCAGCACTCGCTCATCTACTGGGGTTGTGGCATTATAATCTAGATAAATAGGTTTTTCCATCACGGTTGTCCTCCAACATTCATAACCTATCAATTCAATAGTATTTCGAAGCTCAAGTAGATCACATAACTACTTTTACTTCAACCGGTTAAAAGCCCTTTTTGAATTAATAAGGGTAATCATATAGGATTATCCCTATAATCCTTTTCCGAATATTCTCACTATTACCTGAAAAAATATTCTAGAAAGAAACAGAGCAACTTGACTTAACCCCCGCCTGTGTTATCTACTTAGGCGCATTTTTAGACTTGGCATTTAGCTAAAGAAGGATAAAAAAGAATTCCTCGGCTATAGGGATTTAAAAATTCAAAATGCCAAGGAATTTTATCACACTTAGGCAAACTACAAAGTGAAGGATGAGGAGAAAATGGACTATAAGGAGACATTGAATCTTCCTAAGACCGACTTCCCCATGAAGGCAAATCTTCCCAAAAAGGAGCCTGAAATTCTTAAAAAGTGGGAAGATGGAAAGCTTTATGAGAGGCTACGTCAAATCTCCAAAGGACGTCCTCGATACATTTTGCATGATGGTCCTCCTTACGCTAATGGCCACATACATCTCGGCACAGCGCTAAACAAGATTCTTAAAGACATGATCGTAAAGACCAAGCAGATGAGCGGTTACGATGCCGTGTATGTGCCGGGATGGGATTGCCACGGGCTTCCCATAGAACACCAGGCAGATAAAGAACTCGGTGAAAAGAAAAAAACCATGTCCCATGGAGACATAAGACGTTACTGTAGAAGCTACGCCGAGCGGTTCATAGATATACAGCGAAATGAATTTAAGCGCCTTGGTGTTCTTGGTGATTGGGATAATCCTTATCTAACCATGTCTTATGAATACGAAGCTATTATTGCCCGGGAATTAGGAAGATTCTTTGAAAATGGAAGTGTAATCCGATCAAAGAAGCCAATTTACTGGTGTCCTCATTGCCAAACGGCACTGGCTGAAGCGGAAGTTGAATACGAAGATCATGAATCGCCATCAATTTACGTTAAGTTCCCTCTGAAACCTGAGTTTGCCAGAGAAATAACCGCAGGAGAAGATGGTCCTGTAAGTTTAATAATCTGGACCACAACACCCTGGACCATTCCAGCAAACCTTGCCATCGCCCTTCACCCTGATTTTGCCTATGTGGCGGTCAAACCTGAAGATAGAACTGAGGTGTGGATTATCGCTGAAGGCCTTCTCGAGCGGTGTATGGAAGAATTCGGTATTAAGAACTATAGCATCGCAAAAAAATTATCGGCTATGGATCTAGAAGGTAAAGTTTGCTTGCATCCTTTCATTAATAGAGAGTCCAGGATTGTTCTAGGCTCTCACGTAACTCTCGACGCAGGAACAGGGTGTGTGCATACAGCTCCCGGTCACGGTCGTGAAGACTATGATATGGGAATCAAATACGGGCTAGAAATTTACTCTCCTGTAGATGATAAGGGATGTTTTACCAGTGATGTGCCATTTTTCGCAGGACAATTTGTATTTAACGCCAATCCCAACGTAGTTGCAAAATTGCGAGAAGTTCAAGCGCTCATTAAAGACGGCAAAATAACCCACAGTTACCCTCACTGCTGGCGATGTAAGCAACCGGTCATTTTCCGATCCACTCCCCAGTGGTTCATTTCCATGGAAAAGACCGGGCTCCGCAAAAAATCTCTAGAATGGATCAACAAAGTCCAATGGATTCCGTCCTGGGGTAAAGATCGCATTTATAACATGATACAAAATCGGCCTGATTGGTGTATTTCCCGCCAGCGCGCATGGGGAGTACCAATAACTGTGCTGACCTGTGCAGACTGCGGTGAACTAATTGCAAGTAAAGAGATCTTTGATCGAGTGGTTGAGATCTTCGAAAAAGAAGGCGCTGACAGTTGGTTTGACAGACCGGTAGAAGATTTCCTACCCGAAGGATTTAGCTGCCCCGCTTGTAAGGGGAGACGATTTCTGAAAGAAACAGACATCCTGGATGTATGGTTCGATTCAGGCTCATCATTTGCGGCGGTCCTTGAGCAGCGCAGTGATTTAGAATTTCCGGCAGACCTCTATCTCGAAGGAAGTGATCAGCATCGAGGTTGGTTTCATTCAAGTCTTCTTGTTGCCGTAGGAACCAGGAATCAGGCACCATACAAAGCAGTTCTCACGCACGGATTCGTTGTTGACGGTAGCGGATACAAGATGTCAAAATCCCTGGGAAATGTAATCTATCCTCAGGAGGTGATCGACAAATACGGAGCGGAAATTCTCAGACTCTGGGTTGCTGCAGAAGATTATCGCGATGATATTAGAATCTCCCCCAACATTCTGGAAAGACTAAGTGAGGCTTATCGAAAAATCCGTAACACCTGCCGCTATCTCCTGGGCAATCTGTATGATTTTGATCCAGATCGAGATCGCATCCCTTATGAACAAATGGAAGAAATTGATCGTTTTGCTCTTCATCAACTCCAGAAAGTCATCAAGCGGAGTCGGGATGCTTTTGAACGTTTTGAATTTTTCAAGGTATATCATTTGCTCTTTAACTATTGCACTGTTGACCTGAGTGCTCTCTACCTGGACATCCTTAAAGACAGACTCTATACATCACATCCTACAAGTCGAGAAAGACGTTCTGCTCAGACAGTCATCCACAAAATTCTTACGTCGCTGCTCAAACTAATGTCCCCTATTCTTTCATTCACAGCCGAAGAAGCCTGGAGCTATGTGCCCGGTAGAAAAGAGAGAGATAGGTCTATCTTTGAAGAATCTTTGCCGGAAGTGAACAAGGATTTCATTGACGAAGATCTGGCTACTAGATGGGAGCGCATCCTTGCAATAAGGAGCAATGTTTCTGTAGCGCTTGAGCGAGCACGAAAGGAAAAACATATTGGGCATTCCCTGGAAGCAAAAGTTATTCTTCAGCTTCCTGAAGACATCGAAAAAGCTTTTGAAAAAGACGCGGAACTTTTCAAAACCGTTTTTATTGTTTCCCAGGTAAAATACGGAAATCCAGCTAGCGAGGGAATCATTGTATTAGAAAGTGATGAAATACAAGGACTTGTGGTAGGTGTTGCTAGAGCCGATGGAGCAAAGTGCGAACGTTGCTGGATCTGGGATAAAAGCGTTGGAACTTACAGCGACCATCCCGCTTTATGCACTCGATGTCGTAATGTGATCATTCAGATGTCGGATGTATCATAACGATATTGAGTCGGGGCGAAAGGAATTTTTCGCCCCACCGGAATTTAGTATCCGCAGATAAAGAGCAGAACTGCAATAAATGACTCGTTGGAAGGTAATAAGTAATTATGGTAAATCTAGAAAAATGGAAGCGGTTTTTACCTTTTTGGATTACGGGAATGCTGATCTTTTTAATCGATCAGTTAACAAAACACCTTATTGTTGCAGTTCTACCTTTACACGATAAGCTTGAAATACTGCCCGGCTTTTTAAATTTGGTCCATGTAAGAAACACGGGAGTTGCTTTTAGCCTTTTTGCCCAGCTTCGAGAATCAAGTCTGATATTTGGTGTAATTGCTTTATGCGCTGTTGTGATTCTTCACATTATCGTTGTCCGTATGGAACAAGCATCGCTGGGGGAGATTATTCCGCTTGGATTAATTCTCGGTGGAGCAATAGGAAACCTTTTTGACCGCATACGCACAGGTGCTGTCATTGACTTTATAGACCTTTATATTGGAAACTACCACTGGCCAGCCTTTAACGTGGCCGATTCCGCCATCACCATCGGAGCCATCCTGCTTGGCATGAGAATCCTCTGTTCTAATTCCACCAGCAGTAAGTCAAAAACATCCATAAATCAGTAAAATTATTCCTTCTCACCAGGTTCAGTGGCTTTTCTCAACTTAACAACTACATCTTCATCCTTGAATGCTCGAGCGGTTTTGTCCCACACTTTCTGCCGTATGATTATACGATCCTGAAAAATAGCGGTAATTACTCCGTCTTGATTTCCTATTGGAGTTCCAACGCTCACTATATAGCCTTTACCTGTGGGATCCTCAATAACCGCTTTACGTTCGTTGGCTGTCCATAACACGCCTTTGAAGCCGCGTTCGATTTCCCCAAACTCCATTTTTTGTAAAGGAGTAAGAAGAACAGGTGGGGGAGGCGCTCCCTCTGCGACTTCGGTCGGGGAAGCTTTTTGTTGTGGAGGCTGAACAAAGGGAACAAAAGGGTTTCCTATGCCTGCAGTGAGACTATAGCGAAATTCCTGATTCATAAGCATATTAAGAGCTTGAAGTCGCATTTTGTGTTTTTCTTTCAATTCTTTTTCACCAGGAGCATCTTGCGGTGTAGATAGCTGTGATGAGTTAGACTGAGTCTCCATCTGCTGTGTAGTACCTTCTTTAGATTCTGTTGCTTGCTGAGTCTGAGGAGCAGCTGTATTGGTTTCCTTGGTTTGGGGGTCTTCGGCTAAAGCCGATCCAACCCAAATGAATACCCCGGCTATTAAACATACCATTAATTTGCATCTGACCATTACTTCACTCCTCGTTCTTTCAAAAATTCCCTTGTTTTTTCCACCAGCCGATGGACATCCCCGAGACATCAACGCTTTTGAGGATGAATATCATGACACTTACATCCTCCTGCTTTTTTAGATGCCATAATCTGTTCCAAGATTTTAGACTGCCCCTGATTAATCAACACATCATTTATTATGTCTTTAACCTTATGATTAAAGCAAAAACAAATCGTTTTTTCTTGATCATCGACGTTCATCCCGCTCTCACCCTCCGTGAGATCTTTTTTCCTCAGGCTCAATTTCATAAGCGATGTATGGCTTGATATCGAGAATTGGTGTTCCATCTAGCATATCAAAGCGCTTTGCTCTAATAACATTGCCATTAACGCTTATAACATCCAAAACAGAGAGTCCAATGGGATTTGGCCGTATGGGCGAACATATGCTGAACACCCCCAGCCATTCGCCTCTATGAGGAGGTTTCTGTTTGAGGTGTTGAGCGGGATCAAAGGGGGACGATTTATGAAAGTGAAACAAAACAACTATACGATCCCCTGGTTTGATGTCTTCAAGTCCCTTTGTGTAGATAGGATCTATAACTAACTCCCCTTCCACTTCAGAAACCGTCCAGTGTCTTGGCACTTTATCCACAGCAACTTTTGCATAACCTATGGGTTTCAAACTGATCACTTTGCTCATCCTTTTTTAAATATTCTTATTTTATTATACCGAGATCAAGCCCAACCTACGCCTATCATACTTTCCCTTTGTGACCTTTTCGCACCATTCGAGATTATCCAGATACCACATAACGGTCTTCCTGATCCCGGATTCAAAAGATTCTTCAGGACGCCAGCCAAGAACCCTTTCAATTTTCGATGTATCAAGCCCATATCGCCGGTCGTGTCCAGGACGGTCTGGCACAAAAGTTATAAGATCACGATATGATTTCAGTGAAGGGGATTTTTTCCTGATAAAAGCGTATTTCTCCATAGACAAAACATCTTCTAGGAGATCGCATATCATGGTAACCACTTCAATATTGGTTTTTTCAGTTTGTCCTCCGATGTTATAGGTTTCCCCGACCACTCCCCTTTCTAGCACTAGACACAGTGCCTTGCAGTGATCTTCAACATAAAGCCAGTCGCGGACATGAAGTCCATCTCCGTAAACGGGAAGAGGTTTTCCCTCGATAGCATTCAGAATCATAAGCGGAATAAGTTTTTCTGGATATTGGTAAGGGCCGTAGTTGTTGGAACAATTGGTAGTCAAAGTCGGTAAGCCGTAAGTTTTGTGGTATGCTCTAACAAAATGGTCTGAAGCTGCTTTTGATGCAGCGTAGGGACTGTTAGGCTCGTAAGGACTGTCTTCCGTAAAAAGCCCGGTTGGGCCTAGAGAACCGTAAACCTCATCTGTAGAAACATGAAGAAACCGAAATTTCTTTTTGCGATCATCGTCAAGCTTCATCCAGTAAAACCGCACTGTGTCAATCAATCTGAAAGTTCCAACCACGTTGGTTTGAACAAAATCCTCGGGACCTTCAATAGAACGATCCACATGGGATTCCGCCGCAAAGTTAACAACTTTGGTTATATTGTAAGTGTCAAGAAGATACCTTACGAGTTCTCTATTACCTATATCGCCTTCCACAAATACGTGCATAGGATCGTCTTTTAGATCTTCGAGAGATTCTAAGTGGCCTGCATAGGTTAACCTGTCTAGGTTGACAACCGTTACATCGGGATAATGCTTTCTCACAAAATGAACAAAATTCGAACCTATAAATCCAGCACCACCGGTAACGAGCCAGGATTCTTTCATATTCTACAACTCCTCATAATTAAGCATTTTAATATTTTCGCTGAATAGACGTTTCCTGAGCTTTTCGCAGATAAGTCTATCGGTCGGAAAAGCCATAGGTTCGGGGAGATTTTCGAGCGAGAAAAAACCTGCAGCTTGAGCGTCCGAACCAGCTTTCAATACACCTCCTTCTACCTGTCCCCAGAACCATATTCCTACTGTAAGATGGTCTGGATCATGGAAATTCGAATGGACATCAAAGACGGGCCCCAGCCTAACGTGGAGACCTGTTTCTTCCAAAAATTCACGTTTAGCTGCATCTCGCAAATCTTCACCCCATTCCACATGACCACAGGGTATGCACCACATTCCTTCATAGGAGCCGCGACGTTTAACAAGAAGAATTTTATTTTCTTTGATCACAATGACGGCCACTCCTACAGTTGGATTTCTGTAAAACACCTCTCCACAGGAAACACAAACAAACCTGCTCCCGGCATTTATATTACGCTCGCCATCCCCTCCATCAATATTTGCTCCACATTTAGGACAGTAACGCCACTTCGTCCAATTCATTTTTGAGTTGCCCTTATCGTTACACCAGTTGTTTTTTACCAATTTTAGCAAAATACTCTGGTATTGCACGAATATCCTGATGGCGATCTATACTAGCCACAAGTATAGCTTCTTCCGTATCCACAACCAGGGTTCGAGACAAGCCAAGGACAACAATAGAGCGAGAAGTAGTGGAATAGACAAAATTTTCTGTAGCATCGAAGAAGAAAGCTTCTCCATCGGAAATGTTTCCATCTTTTGGGGTCCTTTTGGAACTTTTGAGTTCGTAAAGGCTAAACCATGATCCTACATCGCTCCACCCACAGGAAGAAGGCACAACAAAGACTGGAACTTTGGCTTTTTCCATGACTGCGTAATCGAATGATATATTTGGAGCAGATTGATATAGCGAAACGAGAGAGGAATCAAAATCGGCTGTTCCTATAGTGGTTTTGAACCTTTCAAGGCTTTGGTAGAACTCAGGCAAAGCATGGGAAAGTTCCCCCAGAAAAACCGATGGTTTTGCTATGAAAATTCCCGCATTCCATAGATACCGTCCTGAAGCAAGGTATCGTTCAGCCGTGGCAATATCCGGTTTTTCCTTAAAAGATCTGACCGGAAGAGGTTTTCCTGTTTCTAAAGAATCTTCAGTAGCAACTTCTATGTAACCATAGCCGGTTTCTGGTCTCGTAGGAATAATTCCGAGAGTCACAATGCAGTCGGTTTTATCAGCAAAATTTATAGCAGCATTAAGGTCATTACGAAAGACATCGGGTAAAGCTACGTAATGATCGGAAGGAAGAACCGCCATAGCACCATTAAAGCCCTTAGCTTGAACCAACACCGCAGAAAGCCCGATGCAAGGGGCTGTGTTTTTTCCCATTGGTTCAACAACCACATTTACGTCCGTGCCAGAAAAAAGTTTTCTGGTTATATCAGCGTGCTGAGCACCCACTACAACGAAGATTTCCAGATCGCTTTGAGTTAAGGGCTTTATTCGAGAATAGGTTTGAACCACCATAGGATCTCTGCCGGTGATGGAAAGAAACTGTTTTGGATAGCTTTTACGACTTACAGGCCAGAATCTAGTTCCAGAACCTCCTGCCATAATAACAAAGCTCATGAGCACATCTCCTAAAAATATCTCTGCACTCTGCAATAAAACTCAACTTGAACAGATCTTCCCCATGGATCAGTGCATTCCTGAATGATGACGGTGCCAGGAATAGTCCTCGGAGGCACCTTTACAGTAATTGGGACAAACCGGTTTATGGTGCCATTTCCCTGACACTCACGACAATACCAAGAAAGCCACCACAAACCATTGCAGGAATAACAGAGCACATTGAATGGGACAGATATAGTAAACATTCCACCGTAATAGGCTTCAGCATTGGAAAGGATCAACTCTGCTCGCACTACTCGATCACTATATCCTCTAAATACTCGCGAATACCCCTTGCCATTTAGCCATAACGGTTTATCTCCCGTCCATCCGGCATTGATCTCCCTACCGCGCCTTTTTTTATCATAACACCTTCTTAGTTTGGGATTACTCAAAACCTCATAGGCTTCTCTGACTTCAAGGAAACGCTCATGGCTACCTGGTCCAGCCACATCGGGGTGATATTTCTTAACCGCTTTTCTATAGGCTTCATGAATAGCTTCCGGGGATGCATCGCAGGGCACATCAAGAATCTTGTAATAGTCCTTCATTCTTACACGCCCCTATAAAAACGCCGCATTTTAAAGGCGACTTGATCCATGGCCCTTTTTTGCTGGTTTAGCCTCTTTCCACAACGGAAGCCCAGTAAGGATTTTGAATCTTCAAATCTTCGAGTTTCAAGACTGCGTAAACAGAAAAGTTTAATGGAGTGTTCACTCCCGCTTCACGTCCCATTTTAACTACTAAACCGTTTAGTGCGTCAATTTCAAGTGGCTGTTTCCACTCAAGGTCTCTAAGCATAGAAGGTTTAAAAGCTCTGTCGTAAGATTCGGCAATAATCATGGATCGATCAACTATATCTTCTGGCAACTTCAAGTTCCTTCTATCAGCAACTTGCTTTACTTCTTCCATGATGCCCTTAAGTAAATCCCGACTTTCTTCACAGGCTAACACCTGTCCTATGGAAGATCGAGACAATGTGCAAACACCGTGGATAGCGCACATCAGGAGAAATTTTTCCCAAAGAACCTGCTCAATATGACCGGTTAAAGTTGCATCTATCTTGGCACTAAGAAACAGATCTAGAATTCGTCTAGCTCTATCAGTAATTTCACCGCTTAATTCGCCAAAAACAATACGCCCTGGATTGCCTCTATGAACGATCACACCTGGAGAAGCTACCCTTGATTCAATATATGTTGTGCCGGCCATAATTTGGTTTGAGTCATAGAATTTGGCGATTTTCTCCACATTATCAAGGCCATTTTGTAGAGTAAGAATTATCGTATCAGAGCTAACCATAGGTTCCATGAACCTGGCTGCATACTCTGTATCGTAGGACTTAACACAGAAAAGAATGAGATCAACATATCCTATATCCTGTGGTTCGGAAGTAGCATGGACAAAGACCGTTGTGCTTTTTTCATTGGAAACAAGAGTAAGCCCTTCTTCTTCGATCACTTGTAAGTGTTTTCCTCGAGCTAAAAAGTGGATATCCACGTTTCCCGATATAGCAAGAAGTCCTCCAAAATATCCACCCACACCACCAGTGCCAACTACTCCAACCTTCATGGTTTTACTCCCTTTTGAAGATATGACCTCCTCTTTTTCTACCCCCTTACCAGTTAAACTTTTCACCATCGTAAGGCATAATAAAAAAGTATTGTTCATTTGAAAACACAAAACTTGCTAAATCGCTCTAGCCGGTTGCGCTGTTAACATCTCTATACTAACGGGCGAAATCCACTAATCCGCTACAGGCCTTCGTGGTATCAGTAAAATAACTTGGTGAAAGGCCCATAGCACTCTTTTAAGAGTTTCTGAAACATATGAAAAAATAATAAATATAAGCACCCGTTGCCGTCAGCGAAGCATAAAACTTTTGAACAACGATCTTAATCACGAGAGAATTCCCAAAAGCCTTTTTTAGAGTTAACGTTCTAATGGCTTTATAAAAGGTCCCATTTTGCTTGGCATTTTTAAGAGGTTAATTTGCTCCTTATTTCATCAAAAACGGTTAGAGCCCTGTAAACAGCATCGTCCATGTCGTAATATCGGTATTCTGCTAGCCGCCCCACCGGGATAATGTTGGGCAACCGGTCAATGTATTCCTTATATGACAGATACGCTTTACGAGCTTCTTGAGTAAAAAGCGGGTAGTAAGGAATATCCTTTCCCGGCACGTAAGCCTTCGGATATTCTTTCAAAATCGTTGTTGTTTCAGAATTTGCAAAGTGAATATGCTTAAATTCCGTGATCCTGGTAAAGTCGTAATTATTTGGATAATTCACACTTGCTGCTTCCTGAAACCATGGCACCTTTTTACTTTCAAACTCAAGATCAAGAGAACGATACTCAAGCTTTCCAAACCGATATTCTAACAGTTCGTCTATCGATCCAGTATAAACAAAAATTCCGTCAAACTCCCTCCCGAAAAGGTAAACTTTATCGTCTCTTATAAAGCCAATTTCCTTAAAATCGGTGTTAGTCATTAGTTTGATGTTTTGATGCCCCAAAAGAGCTCTGAAAATTTCAGTGTATCCCTGCTTAGGCACTGCCTGATATCGATCCTGAAAATAACGATCATCTCGTCCAACCATGACCGGAACTCTAGCCGTAACCTCAGGATCGATCTCTTCTGGCTTTTTGCCCCACTGCTTTGACGTATAACCCAGAAAGATTTTTTCATAAACATAGCGAGCAAGCCACTTAACATCTGGATCATCGTTTTGCATCAATTCAAGGATTGGCACTTTCGAACCCAACCCGTAGCAATCCATAAGCTTATGCTGAATTTTGCGGCAGAATTCCGGGGGAAAAAGCCGATCCATAGAATTAAAATTAAAAGGAACAGGAACCTTCATTCCATCTACAAAAGCAAGAACTCGATGATGGTAAATTTCCCATTCGGTAAATTGCGACAGATAGGAAAATACTTCTTCAATGTCTGTGTGAAAAAGATGGGGACCATACCTGTGAACTAGAATACCATTAGAATCAACCTCATCGTAACAGTTTCCGCCTATATGCCGTCTTTTTTCTATAACAAGAACCTTTTCACCAAGAACTCTTGCTATGCGTTCAGCAATAATACTGCCACATAATCCGGCTCCAACAACAATGTATTTAAAAAGATAGTTTTCCACTGTTTTCCTCCTCAGCTTAACGAATTATAACATCAATGATGTAATAAAAGTGGAGATGTTAAAAACAACACACATTGACACTCCACCTTTCAATGATGATGTTACTTTCGAAAAATAGCTCGACAACATTTCCTATAAACTTCTTATGAATTTGCTCAGCACTAACACGTAGGGAAAACAGGATAAAATAAGAAAAAGCTTTCTTCAACCTAATCCTTGAAAAAGTTACTACTAATTAGGTAAGTTATGATTGGCAAAGGAGGAGACGATCCCAATGAGTAATATCAGTGTCGCCAGAGAAAAAACTGCCAGATTGAGAAAACCCAAAGAATTCGTCTGCCATGCCTGCGGGAGGAAGTTGCCTTTTTGCTGGTGGTGTTCATGCGGTTTTATG
Source organism: Thermodesulforhabdaceae bacterium (assembly GCA_037482015.1). NCBI lineage: Bacteria > Pseudomonadati > Thermodesulfobacteriota > Syntrophobacteria > Syntrophobacterales > Thermodesulforhabdaceae > Thermodesulforhabdaceae bacterium. The sequence continues at coordinate 11,176 of JBBFKT010000002.1, read as the reverse complement.
ATTTGTTGGGATTGTATGGAAGAAAATCTTTGGGGTATGACGTGTAACGGCATCAACTGGACCTGCCCTGATTGCGGAGCTATACACGGGTTTGGAAATGATTAAAATTGTGTTAACACAAGGAGTCTTTAAGACATGAAAAAAAGAGTGGTTATTATTGGAGCTGTTGCCTTAGGTCCTAAGGTTGCTTGCAGACTCAGGCGTCTGGATCCGGAAGCCGAGGTTCTTCTCATAGACCAGGATGAATACATTTCTTATGGGGGCTGTGGAATCCCCTACTTCGTGTCCGGCGAAGTAAGTGATGTTAAGGAACTCATGAGCACCAGCTTTCACATGGTTAGATCGCCTCAATTCTTCCGCGACGTTAAAGAAGTGGAAGTTCGAACTCAAACTAGAGCTATAGACATTGACAGACGCAAGAAGGAAATCCTGGTAGAGGATTTATCAAAAGGTTCCCAAGAAACCATTCCCTATGATTTCCTTGTTATCGCAACAGGTAGTAAACCGAGAAAACCCACCATTCCTGGATCTGACCTTCCAGGTGTAATGACGGTATCTAATCTTCATGACGCAATAGCTATCAGGGATCGAATTGCAAAAGGGGAAGTAGGAACTGCGATAATCATAGGAGGGGGAGCTATAGGCTGTGAAATGGCAGAAGCTCTTACTGATCTGTGGGGTGTAGAGACGACCGTAATTGAGATCATGCCACAGCTACTTCCCGGCATTGTTGAGCCAACCATGGCTAGCATTATCAAAAAACATATGGAAGAACATGGTGTATCCGTTCATCTCGATGAAAGCGTAACAAAGATAGAAAAAGATAACGAAACATATCATGTTATAACGAACAAAAATTCTTTTTCCGCCGATCTTGTTATTACGGCAGTAGGAGTAGAACCGAACGGAGAACTGGCTCGAAAAGCGGGCCTTTTGGTAACTCCCCGGGGAGGTATTGTTGTAAACAGAAGACTTCAAACATCTGACCCATTCATATATGCTGGTGGTGACTGCATAGAAATTCCTCATTTGGTGACAGGCAAGCTGGTTCATTTTCCTCAGGGCTCCCTCGCCAATCGACAGGGGCGCGTCATTGGAACCAATATAGCGGGAGGATACGCCACCTTTGACGGAACGGTTGGGAGCTTTGTCGTAAAAATTTTCGATATAGCTGTTGCTTCAGCCGGTATAAGCTATGAGAGAGCTAAAGCCGAAGGTTTCGATCCAGTGTGCGCTTATGTTGTTCAATCGGATCGAGCTCATTTTTATCCTACTCAAGAACTCATGTATATGGCGCTTGTAGCGGATAGGAAAAGCCGCCGCATTCTGGGGGTTCAGGGTATAGGCAAAAACGGGGATGCCGTTGTTGGGAGAATCAATGTAGTGGCTTCGCTGATTGCCCATAAAGCAACCCTTGAGGCTCTCTCCAACATGGAAGTTGCTTACAGTCCACCTTTTGCTTCGGCTATGGACATTGTAAACGCTATAGCAAATGTGGCAGAAAACATAATAGAAGGACTTAACGTTACGATAGATCCGGAAGAATTCTGTTCGGTTTTTTTTGGATCGGAGGAAGCTTCCCCAAGTGATGTGTGTGTTCTGGACGTTAGATCTCCCGCTAATGCTAATCCTTACGTCGAAAGGTTTGGCTCCCGATGGGTAAACATACCCCAAGAAGAACTAAAATATCGACTCAACGAACTACCAGATTCTAAAGAACTCATACTGGTTTGTAATTCAGGTGCAAGATCCTACGAGGTTCTCAGGCAAATTCAGTCAAAAGTCGGGAAAGAAGCGCGAAATCTTCAGGGTGGAGTAGCTATTCTCAAAATGGGGGGCATGCTTGATCTTGGAGAAGAAGAGTAAAAGAAAGGCAAGGCGGTGAAAAATTTTGCGGTTTTCTGGGATCAGTCTTTCCTGTGGGGACTTTTCCTTTACGATACACTATTAGAACTTCAACTCCCCTTTGACGTTTTGAACGCCCAAGCAATCCGCCAGGGCGCTCTTAAGCATTATTCGGTGCTTATCGTCCCTGGTGGATGGGCTATTCATAAGAAGGCTTCTCTCGGAACCGAAGGAGAAAAAGCCATTCGCAAGTTTGTGCATTCTGGCGGATGTTACTTAGGTCTTTGTGGAGGTGCCGGACTTGGTCTTTCAGGAAAAAATACCCTTGATATGGTGCCCACTTGCCGACTTTCGTTCAAAGATCGATTACCCAGTGCAAGTGGCACAGTTTACATAAAAATAGAAAAATCCAACTTAGACTGGGGTAGAAATCTACCGGACGTTGTAAAAACTTCTGTTTGGTGGCCATCACAATTCGCTTTTGAGCAAAAGGACTGCGTAACCCCAGTTGCTTTTTACAGGGATCTCGGAAAAGACTTCTGGGTTTCGGACATACCCATAGAAGGTATAGAAATAGAGGAAATCAAAAAACTAGAAGACATTTATGGTATAAATCTGGATCCATGGCGATGCTTTCTGAACAGCCCTGCAATCATCGAAAGTTGCTATGGATCGGGGAGACTGATTCTGTCCTACCCTCATCTTGAAACACCCAAGGATGAAGAAGGAAATGAGTTTTTCAGGCAATGTTTGCTATACCTTGAAGAACAAGCAAAAAAATTCTCTATAGAAAAAGAAGGGCTAAGAACATCCATTCCTCATCCGCCATCCAAAAACCACTGCCATGTCGTAAAAAGAATGCTTGTTAAAGTGTCAGAATTTATTCGTTTGGGGGAATGTCACCTGATGTGGTTCTGGAGAAAACCCTGGTTACTTGGGTGGAAAAGAGGCGTGAGAGGGTTAGAATATTCCATGCTGGCAACCTGCCTTGCGTTTCTTTATGCATCCGTAGAAGCTCTTACAGACATGTCTGAATCAAGAAAAGGAAATTCCGCCAATCTATGGGAAGAAAAGCTTAATAGCCTGGAAAATCTTATAGATGAGTTTATAACCCTAGCCAGAAAGCTCCTTGTTATGGAAAGATTGGCATCTTTTGCCGCCCCCCTATCCAAAACAAGTCAGGTAGGTAATGCTCAGGTTGACGGACTCAGAGAGTATCTTTTCGGACACAGTATGAACCACGGAGGACTTTGTCGCCGGATATTTGATATAATCGATTCTCTGCTTTTTGATGCGTTGCTATTACTCAAAAATTATGGGAATTCAATACGTCTCCAGAGTGCCGTAACAATGTGGGAAAATCTCTCAGCGTGAGCTACCACTCCTACGAACAGGAAACTCCATGAAAGAAGATACTCCTTCCACATACCATGGTTAAGAATGGGAAAGGACAACCTAACTCCCAGGAAAGGAACACCCTTAGGGGTCAACATGTCGAAAAAACAATGTAATAAACCTGGAAGGAAAAGCACCCAGGTTCTAAAGGAGAAAATTCCTTTAAGGTAACCGGAAGGAATTGTTATCAATCCCGGAGGCGAAAAGGGGCAAAATAGAACAAAGAGAATTAAGCCGATCCACAATCCAAGATCGTGGGAAAAACTGCGGTGCGCCATTAGACGTTTGGATCCTATGCGTTCAATCTGGTCGGGGATGCTCCCAAGTAAAAAAGCATACAACGCTTCCAGCCAGGATCCGCCCGTTATAAGTATAAAAGAAGCTGAGGTAATTCTATGATTTATGGCTTTCACTTTACATTTTTTTAGTATAGACAAAATCTAATTTCACTGACAAAATATCATACAACAAAAGCCTTTTCAAAGTATAACAAGGAGGGAAAAAGATGCAAAAAAAGATAGTTGCTACTTTGGGGGTTGTATTTTGGGCTTTTATGGCGAGTATTGCGCACGGTGGTGATATTATGGCAACACTTCACAACGGTAATACTCTCACTTTTCCATACTGCTGGAAAAAGGGAAACGAGATAAAGTTCGATGCCCCAGGCGGCACTGTAGGACTAAGCATGGCGGATATTCAAACTATCGAGGAAAGAATAATGCACGCCGATATTGATTCACAATATCTTCTATCGAAGGCTATAGAAGGACCAACGGGTGATAATCTGGTTATTCTTATGGATTTTTTGAAAAAAAGGAGGAATATTACAATAGCTGAAGGTAAACCAACAAAACAGGGCCCTTCTCCATCTAAACATTCACCTCCAGGAGATACTCAGCTTATTGCCCCTGTAACTAAGCTTTTTGATTCCTATGCCCAGGCTTTTAAAACTTCCAAAGGGGGAACTATTCTAATTGGCGCATTCGTAAATTCGCGAGAGGAATTAGAAGGAAGAAAGTGTTATGTAAAGCTCTTGGACATGGAAAAAAAGACAATCCATCGTCAACCTCTTTCTATAAAAAGACTCAATGTGCCGGAAGAACAGCAAGTTAAACACAAATTATCACCCCTATTTTATCTTATTTATGGCAGTTTCCCTGCGGGATCTGAATTCTGGGCTTACGACGTCGTTTGTGAACTAATGATATAGTTGAAACCCCAGCCTTGCCATCAAGGTGCATTTACACATTTTCCAAAAAGAACCTATAAGCCTTAAAAAAAGACGATGAAAATTTACTCTCGAAGAGCATGGGCAATGGGGAGGAACCCAGCTCTTCGAGGTATTATGGGATGTTACTCTTCCTCAGGAGAGAAGCCGAGCCGTTCCCATTGTGCGGCGGCTTCCTTCTGAGCCGCTTCAATCTCTTCATCACTCCATGGTTCAATAACAAGAGATTCCGCTACCAACTGCCAGATATATTTAACTTCATAGGGGTAATCTGTGAAATACTTCGGGATTCGCCTCATAAGCTGGTCACGGCAGTTGGAGCAGCCCACCACGACAACATTAGCACCACTGTTCTTGATCGATTCGTATTTCCTTCTGCCATGCCATGCAGCATCGTCTTCGTATGGAGTAGGCCAGTTACCACTACCGGCTCCACAGCAAAAAGAAAGGGAACGATTGGGTTCCATATCCACAAAATCGTCAACACATTGCTGAATTATCCAGCGAGGTTCATCATAAAAGCCCTTCCCAAAATGTCGTTCCAGTTCGCGCCCATGCTTACATGAATCGTGCCAGGTGAAAACCTTTCCGGCATGGACACTTTTATCGAGCTTAATTCGACCTGATTTGATCAGTTCAACAAGATACTCATAAAGATAAATGAAGTGCACCCTGTTGGATGGATCCATTTCACAAAGATGTTTCATACCAACTCGGCACCCGTAAGAGCCTCCTCCACAGTCGGGCATTATCATACGCTTTATACCAAGTCTTTTCATATGCTCAATCTTGCGACGGGCAAGTTCCATGTTCGCTTCGTAATTACCGGTAAAGATTCCCCAGTCAACAGCCTCCCAGTTGGTGAGCGGAATAGTCCAGTTTTCCTTAGCGGCGTAGAAGATTTTCCACCACCATTTCATATCTTCATTGTCAGAAAAGACTTCTTTGGAGTTTGGGAAAAAGAGAATATCGGCACCTTCTTTATCTATAGGCACATAAAATCCCGGGCAACACTCATCGGCAAGTTCGTTACCCATGTCATGCATAAGGAACAGATAATCTTCTTCTGGTATAGCAAGGTTGTTACCTGTGGCTAGACACTTTTCAACCCCTTTATGCAAAATACCCGGAACTTGATCCCTCGGGCGAAGATGCTTCATGTGGAGCATAATATACGGAATGTCAATATTCATAGGACAGGACTGAGCACACCGTCCACACCCCGTGCATAACCACGGGAATTTAGAATTCACCAATTCGTCTATAAGTCCCAGAGCGATCATCCTGAGAGCTTTCCTTATATCAAGTCCCTCTGCTCCAGGATTTCCCGTAATGGGGCATCCGTTAGAACAGGTGCCGCAGGTAAGGCAGTAAGAAAGATTAAGCTTATTGAGATAATTCTTGATATCCTCCGAAATTTTCCTCGGCTGCAAGGCTGTCACTTCCATGATTTGCTTCCTCCTCTAAGGGGTTGACAACACTAATTTGACAAGAAACCGTTAGATTGAAACAATAGGACAATCAAATAGGAAATTTACATCCTTAAGGAGCTAAATAATTTGCGAACTCTATTGCTAAAAGAACTTTCACTTAAATGGATGATACCAGGCGGAGGTGCGAAATCTTAAAAACATCGAAATTCCTTGAAAAGTCATAGAAAATCCCATAGCCCACCATACTCCGACAGCACCCCAGGAGAGAGCGAGAGCAAGTATACCGGCAAGAGGCACTCTTATAATCCACACTGCCGCTATAATAATCCACATGGCTCCTCGAGTATCCCCTGCTCCCTGCATAGCACCCCCGAAAATTATGCTCATGACAAGTAGAGGATAAAAAGCCGTATTGATACGAATATACTGAGCGGTTTCTTCACACACACTTGGATTATTGGAAAGCCAGGTGGCAACAAAAGGAGCTTTGAAAAATAAAAATAAAGCTACAGGAGAGAGAATAACTATGGTTCCCACAGCAGCGGTATAAGCAATGCGCCTAGCCTGGTCTATAGATTTTCTGCCAAGCGACTGTCCAACAAGAACTGCAACCGCCATATTTACAGCAAAAGCTGGCAGGAAAATGATTGATTCAATGCGAATTCCATTGGTGTATGCAGCCATTGCAATGGTTCCATAAGATCCTAGAGCCGCAAGATAGCGATAAAGCACAAGGGTGCCTCCCTGGAAGGCTAGCTGAAGCACAGCGGATGGCCAGCTTATCTGAATTATTTTCCAGAGCCAATACTTAGAAAAGGAGCGAAGATGAGATTCTATTTTAAGTCCATAGGGTTTTAGGACAAACCATATAGTAATAAAGGCTCCCACTGTGAGAGCTATAACGGTGGAGCAAGCAATACCGAGAGACCCTAAGCCGTGAAAATTGCCAATGCCGAAGGTCAACAAAAAATCCCCGGGAATGTTAATAAGAGTAGAACAGCCTATCACAGCAAAGGCTTTATGAGGCTTATTCGTAGATCGCAAGATAGCGCTACCTACGATGATGATATAATTTGGAAATATAGCGATAGCAAAAACTCTAAGAAACGATACTGCTTCTAATGTTAGTTCTTCAGGAATGCGAAAATTAGATACAAGCTCCGACGCAAAAACGCATATCCCGCATGAAATAAGCCCTCCCAAAACGAAGGCAATAACCATGCTTTGCGAAATCAACTTGTGAACCAGATCTTCATCCCCCTTACCAAATGCTCTGGAAACCAATGCAACAGTCCCAACAGCCATTGCGTTTCCCACAATGATAGAAAGAAAGAATATCTGATTAACAAGTCCTACTACCGCTTGAGTCCGATGACCGATAAGTCCGGCCACGTAAACGTCCGTGTATCCCACAATGAAGTTGGAAATCATCACGCCAAGAACTGGCCAACTGTTCTTAAAAATGTCCCGAACATCCGAATAAACTGAGGGGGGCAAAATCTTAAGAATCATAGTAAAATCGCAGGCTCAAGCCCTTCTACAGATCTAGTCAAGATAAGCAATTTACGTCTCCCAACCCTTAACATCACTTCCATATAACACAAGGGCTCTGGACGATAAAATAAAACCTATTTCATAATGGCTTTTCGGAGGGTATCTAATTTGATGGTATCCAGAGGCTCCACCTGGGCTACTACCGATACTTTGCCAAAATGTTCAATTGCTTTTTTGTTAGATTCGTTAAGAGGACCATTTAAAACCACTCCCGCCACATCTAATCCAGCGTTTCTCAGAGCCATAAGGGTAAGCAAAGTGTGATTGATGGTTCCCAGAGTGCTCCTGGATACAACCAAAACGGGAAAGCCAAAGAACTTCATGAGATCCAGCATAAAATAATGGCTATTGAGCGGCACCATAACTCCCCCGGCTCCTTCAACAATCAGTCTTCCATTTACAACCGGAGGAACTATAGCAAAAGGGTCCAGGGTTATTCCTTCTAGCTCCGCAGCGGCGTGAGGCGACAAAGGCTTCTTCAAACAGTAAGCTTCAGGTATGAAGCGTTCCGACGGAAGTCCTGTGACGTTTCTAATCCATTCAGTATCAGTGCCTTCCTCACTTCCGGTCTGAACAGGCTTCCAATAATAGACATTATCAAAACTAACCATGAGAGCCGCACAGATAAGAGTTTTCCCAACCCCTGTGTCGGTTCCTGTCACGAAAAGTCGTTCTGGCAAATCTTTAACTATTTCACCCATGAAGAAAAAGCCTCCACAAGTTTTTCAATCTCTTCCCAGGAATGAGCAGCACTGAGGGATACTCTTATTCTACTTGTTCCAGGAGCTACCGTAGGGGGGCGAAAAGCAAGAGCAAAAACGCCGCAACTACGAAGATGATTTGAAAGATCAAGAGCCGAACGCTCGTCCCCAACAATAACCGGAATAATGTGAGTAGTTGATCGTCCTGTATTAAAACCAAGCCCATTAAGAGACTTACGCACAAAAATAGCTTTCTGCTGAAGTTCTTCTCTCGTTTTATCCATGGTCGGTAACATATCCAGTGCGGCGTCAATGGCGCCTATAACCGCTGGAGGCAAAGCTGTTGAATAAATAAAGCCGGAACAGCAATTTATAAGATAATCTGCCATTTTTCTGGAGCACGCTAGATAAGCTCCACTTGCCCCCAAAGCCTTGCTAAAGGTGCCCATGATAATGTCCACACCTTGTTCTACCGAAAGCCCCATACCGTTAGGACCCATAACGCCAACAGCATGAGCTTCATCAATGACCAAAATGGCTGAGAATTTACGGGCTATATCTACGAGTCTCGGGATGTCAGCACAGTCGCCATCCATTGAAAAAACACTTTCTGTGACAACAATTGTTCGATCAAACTGATTTCGGCGATTAGCAAGTATTCTCTCAAGGGCTTCATAGTTATTATGAGGAAAAATTTCAACGGCGCATCGAGCAAGCCGGCACCCAATTACAATACTTGCATGATTCAACTCATCGGAAACTATTAAAGAATTTCTGCTGGCAAGTGCTGGAAGAAGACTCACATTGGTCTGAAAGCCAGATGGCAATACAAGAGCTCTTTCAGTGTCGCTCATGATGGCTAGCTTCGTTTCCAGCGCCTCCATGCAGTCGTAGGTTCCACAAACAAGTCTAGATGCCGTGGAGCCAGTGCCGTAACGCATAATATATTCGATAGCGCGCTCTTTAAGAAAGGGGTGTTTGGACAAACCAAGGTAGTCGTTTGAAGCAAAGGAGATCATTCGCTTTCCGGAAATTTCTACTTCTGTTGCTGAAATTGGAATCACTGGAGTTAGAGTTCTTAGACGGTGAGATGCCTTTCTAGTTTTTAATTCTTCATCGACGAAGCTGAATTTATCCTGATCCTGACAGGCAAAATTTTCTAAGACTAAGCTTTCTATTTGTTGTTCCATATCGCCATAACCTCGCAAATGGCAAGACATAGTTTCTTTAATTCCTCTTCTTCAATCACGTAAGGTGGCATAACATAGACAAGCTTCCAGAATGGGCGGACCCAAACACCTCTCTCTACAAAGAGCCTCTGTAAGTAAGCGACATCAACCGGATCTCTAGTTTCCACAACACCAATCGCCCCGAGCACTCTTACATCTTCCACGCAGGGCAAATCTTTGCAAGGTTGAAGCCCTTCTTTAAGTAGTGATTCAATCCTGGCCACCCGTTCTTTCCATGGAGACGAAAGAAGTAACTTAACGCTGGCTTTAGCCACCGCACATGCCAGTGGATTCGCCATAAAGGTGGGACCATGAGCGAAAATCCCAGGATCCCCATTGCCGATAACATTTGCCACAGAGTCAGTTGTAAGAGTGGCAGCGAGAGTCATCATGCCACCTGTAAGTGCCTTGCCAAGGCACATAACATCAGGGGTTATACCAGCCCATTCGCAAGCAAACATCCGCCCCGTCCGTCCAAAACCTGTTGCTATTTCATCGGCTATGAAAAGAACATCCCATTTTCTTGAAAGCTCGTAGGCTCGACGCACATACATCGGATTGTAAAATCTCATGCCCCCTGCACCCTGCACAACTGGTTCGAGGATAATGGCAGCGGTTTCATGAGCATGTTGATCTAGCAGGTTTTCCAGACTTCTTATGTCATTTTCATCCCAGGGATCGTGAAATCTACACTGGGGCGCATCGGCGAAAAAGTTCTGCGGCAAAAATCCTCTGAAAAGCCTATGCATCCCCGTTATTGGATCGCATACGCTCATGGCTCCAAAAGTGTCCCCGTGATATCCGGAGCGGATCGTGACGAAGTGCTTTTTTTCCGGCTTTCCCAGTGCATGCCAATATTGAATGGCAATCTTCATCGCCACTTCGACCGAAACAGAACCGGAATCACAGAAGAAGATCTTAGTAAGCCCCTCGGGGACAATACTGAGAAGGAGTTCACCCAGTTCAACGGCCGGCGGATGAGTAATGCCACCAAACATTACGTGAGACATTCGTTGAACTTGATCCACGGCAGCTTTTACCAGTTCAGGATGACCATAGCCATGAATTACACACCACCAGGAACTCATACCGTCAATGAGTTCTCTCCCATCTGCAAGGATCAGTCTGGTGCCCCTGGTTGCAACTATGGGATATACGGGGAGAGGATTTGTTGGGGAAGTGTAAGGATGCCAGAGATGTTTTCTATCAAAGTCCAACATGCGGCGGATGTCATTATCAGAACAGGACATAATCCCTCCGATATTTTATTCTTTGTTGTTAACCTGGCAAGATATGTTGGTTAACATTAAAGGCTTCCTGTGTCAACCAACACTGGGAGGGTGTTCTAAAAACTCCGTAATAGATTGGGATAGGGGCGGTCAGTTTGACCGATCCCCTCCCACACCACCCGGCATGCGGGTCCGCCAACGGGCGGTTCGAGAAGTTGAGGTGCCAGAACCGCTTGCAGCAGCCCTGGCCCTGTGCCTTCGGTGTCCTGTCGCGGGTTGTCCGCTTCGTCGCTGGCAAGTTCACACCCGGCTTCACCGTGTGTTGCCCCCACCCACTCTGCTTGCGCAGACATCCGACGCCTTGCGTCCAACATCGACATGGCCTCGAGCACTCCTTCTCGTTCGGCCCTTCGCCACCATAAGGTAGCTACTACGGCCTCTGCTGACTTCTCGCTCCGGTTCATCACCGTCACCCTTTCAGGTGCATGTAGGGGCGCACGGCCGTGCGCCCCTACTGCACAACCGCCGAATTTACGCCACTTCGCCTTGATCACGAGAGCTT
>JBBFKT010000001.1:920052-937636 GCA_037482015.1 Thermodesulforhabdaceae bacterium | reverse complement strand
GGGAGGACTTTCACCTCCAGGAGCACGCCCATGCCGGGCGCACCGATTGTAGGGGCACGGCATGCCGTGCCCCTACAATTCTGAACCTATTGTCAGGACAAATCTGCATGGAAAAAATTTTTCGAACACTCTCACCATCACCGAGGATGATTCTAAAAGTTTCGTCCACAAATCCATCGAAGATTGTTTTTTCTGCTTGTTGAAATCGGACTTACGGGCGATTATATTTATTGACGTCTCTAACCGAACTAAAAAGAGGCTTTAGAAATTGAAAACAACCAAAAAATGCTCCAAGAAGGGGAAAGCGAGAAACTTATGGAAAAGGCTTCACAGTTCCCTGATCCAGAGGAATTAGAGAGGGAACTCAACGATTATCTCAAAAAAAAATATGGGATACGGATTAAAGTTATGTCACCATTTCAAACGATGAGTTACAGGTCTGAAGAAGAAGGTGTTCCCAAGAAGAGCTCCGGCGTTCAGAAAATTCGCTTCGATATGAAGCCGGAGGAACTCGAGAGTTACCTCAATCAGTATGTGGTTAAACAGGATAGAGCAAAAGCGATCCTGGCTACTAAGACCTGCACTCACTACAATAGGATTCGTATCCAAAAGCAACGTGAAAGGTTTGGTAAAACCCATACTGTGGGGCGAATCAAAAATAATATCTTGCTAATAGGTCCAACCGGTGTAGGAAAAACCTATCTTGTTAAGCTTATAGCCGAAAAGCTCAATGTTCCATTTGTAAAAGGTGATGCAACTAAATTCAGCGAAACAGGCTATGTTGGCGGTGACGTGGAAGATCTTGTAAGAGATCTAGTAACGGTGGCAAATGATGACATTGAACTGGCGGAACACGGAATAATTTACATAGATGAAATCGACAAAATAGCTTCTTCTCGGAATATAATCGGACCTGATGTATCCAGAACTGGAGTGCAAAGGGCTCTTCTCAAACCCTTAGAAGAAACGGAGGTAGATCTCAGAGTCTCCTATGATCCGATTTCTCAACTCCAGGCAATAGAACATTATCGTAGAACTGGACGACGAGAAAGGCGAATTGTCAACACAAAGAATATTCTGTTTGTCATGAGCGGAGCTTTTCCAGAACTTCCCGAGATTATTAAAAACCGCATGAAGAAACAGGGAATAGGATTTGGAGCTGAAATTCAGAGCAAAGACAACGACATTGAATATCTCAAATATGTCAAAGCAGACGATCTTGTTCAATACGGCTTCGAAAGAGAATTTATCGGACGGATTCCCGTTATCGCCGTTCTGGATCCATTAGAAGAAGAAGATTTATACGAAATTTTGAGAAATCCCAATAATCCCATTATTAACGGCAAAAAAGAAGACTTCCATTGCTACGGCATAGACATCGTCTTTCAGGATGAGGCTCTTAGAGAAATAGCAAGGCTTGCTTACGTGGAAGGAACTGGTGCAAGAGCTCTCGTAAGCGTTGTGGAAAAAATCCTGATACCTTTCGAAAAGACCCTGCCTTCTACGGATATTAAGACTCTGGTGGTAACACCAGAGATGGTTAAAGATCCTGAAGGAGTTTTACAAACTATACTTGCAAATCCGCACGACCCAGACAGAACAGCTCTTTACCAGGCTATAAAAAATGAGGAAAAGTGTATAATTCGGAATAAATCTGTCCAAAAGATTGAATTCTACGTAAAGAAATATCCGATCATTTTTACTCCTGCTCGCATCGACCTGGTCATTGATTATCACATGAAAGCCGGCATCCCCATAGAAAAGATTTTCGATGAAGTCGCTTTACTTTACAACCAGATACGCACCTTTGAATCCGACTTTTACGAAAGACATGGCTTCAAAATAACCTTCGCAGAGGAAGCAGTTGACGAAATTATACTTAGAGCGCTCGAACGTGACACCACTGCTGCTGTTATTTGCCGTGAAGTCGCTCGAGACTTCGATTACGCCATGAAGCTTATTGCTGAACGTAGTGGACAGATGCAATTCACTCTACCCAAAGAAGCCGTTATCACTCCAGACGAATATATGGACAATCTTGTAAGAACTACCTATCAGCGATATCCTATTGGAAAATCCCATCAGGATTTTCCTCCGGTGTAGAAAAGGAGCTTCCAAATGATTGGTATTTCTAAGCTATACTGTGGCACCGTTGAACCATCCGACGCTCTCCGTTACGGTAGAAAAAGTGCCAACCTTCCCAGTCACTTACTGCAATTTTCTGAAGATAAAAAACCCGTTGTAGTTTGGAACGTTACCAGGCGGTGCAACCTAAGGTGCATCCACTGTTATGCTCGAGCCGATGCAAGCCCCGGTCCCGATGAACTCTCCACAGAGGAAGGCAGGGCTTTAATCGACAGTCTTGCCGACTTTGGCTGCTCCGTCATCCTTTTTTCTGGGGGTGAGCCACTGATGAGAGATGATCTTTTGGAGTTGGTTGCATACGCTGTTGAAAAAGGGCTTCGAGCAGTCATTTCCACCAATGGCACTCTAATTACCTCACGAGTAGCCGCTGAGATGAAAGCTATTGGGTTGTCCTACGTCGGAATTAGTCTGGACGGCATGGAAGCGGCAAACGATCGGTTTCGAGGCGTGCGAGGTGCTTTTGGAAGAGCAATGGATGGCATTGCTGCCTGTCAGGAAGCGGGTATAAAGGTAGGTCTTAGATTTACCATAAACCGTCAGAATGTTTCAGAAATTCCGGCTATTTTTGATCTCATAGAGGAACGACGTATCCCGCGAATCTGCTTCTATCATTTAGTTTATGCCGGAAGAGGAAGTTCTTTAATGTCTGAAGACCTTTCTCATGACGAAACCAGACGCACAGTTGATTTAATAATCGATCGAACAGCAGAATTGCACCGCACGGGAAAACCCACGGAAGTGCTTACGGTCGATAACCACGCTGATGGACCTTACTTATACCTTAGAATGGTGAGAGAAGGATCGCCGCGAGCCAAGGAAGTGCTCGAATTGCTTAAGATGAATGAAGGAAATAACTCCGGAAGAGGCATCGGTTGCGTCAGCTGGGATGGGTCGGTTCACGCAGATCAATTCTGGCGTCATTATTCCTTTGGAAATGTCAGGCAACGACCTTTCGGCGAAATATGGATGGATCTTTCCGATCCTCTCATGAGGAAACTTAAAGACAAGAAGCGATACGTTAAGGGGCGTTGTTATACTTGTCGCTGGCTGGATATATGCGGAGGGAACTTCCGAGTGCGAGCAGAAGCTGCGACGGGAGACTTATGGGCACCAGACCCGGCTTGCTATTTGACTAATGATGAGATTAAGCGTGAAGATGACAAGTAAATTCCTTGCCTACCTCATAAGTGGGAGGCCATCTCAGGACATACAGCCCTTATATCACATGAACTAAAAACCATTCTTCAGTAAAGGGGGTTTTAAAATCAATGGAATTTCCTCGATATCGTCCTAGAAGGATGAGGCGTACGGAAAATCTTAGGCGTCTTATTAGGGAAACAAGGCTTTCGGTGGACAACTTAATTTATCCACTTTTTGTGGTGCCCGGTGAAAAGGTGCGAAATAAGGTACCATCAATGCCAGGAGTTTTCCAGCTATCCCGAGATGAAATAGTCAGAGAGGCGAAGGAAATAACAAATCTTGGAATCCCCGCAGTGATACTTTTCGGAATTCCAGAAACAAAGGACGAGCGGGGAAGTGAAGCTTATAGTCAATCTGGAGTGGTCCAGCAAGCTGTAAAAGCAATAAAGGATGCCACACCAGAGCTTATTGTCATAACCGATGTTTGCCTCTGTGAATACACAAGCCACGGTCACTGCGGCATTCTGAAAGGGCGGGAAGTCGATAATGACTCCACACTGGATGTGCTCGCTCGTATTGCCATTTCACACGCAAAAAGTGGAGCCGACATAGTAGCTCCGTCAGATATGATGGATGGTCGAATAGGTGCCATTCGCCAGGCTCTAGACGAAAGCGGTTTTTCTCAAACTGCTATAATGGCCTATTCAGCAAAATATTGTTCCGGCTTTTATGGTCCCTTCCGTGAAGCCGCTCAGTCGGCTCCCCAGTTTGGAGACCGCCGTTCCTACCAGATGGACGTTTCAAACGTCGAAGAAGCCATTCGTGAGGTGGCAATGGACATAGAGGAAGGAGCGGACATCGTGATGGTCAAACCCGCTCTTGCTTATCTCGATATTATTCGCACAGTAAAGGACAGATTTGACTTTCCGCTTGCTGCTTACAACGTGAGCGGAGAGTATGCCATGGTAAAAGCAGCTTGCGAAAAGGGATGGCTTGAAGAAAAACGCATAGTTATGGAAATCCTTACAGCCATCCGCCGAGCTGGAGCTGACATGATTCTCACATACTTTGCTAAAGACGTAGCGCGCTGGATTTCGGAAAAAAGCTAAGCTCGTCTGAAACCGTATTGGACGATCATTGGTCAGTCCCGCAGGACAAATCCTGCGGGAATCATACTTCACGGTAATCTATACTTCCCCTAGACCAACTAAAACTCTCTTTGATCACCTTTCTCCCAGAAAATCTTGCGAAAGTGATAACCGTAAACGGCATAAACCACCGCTTCAACAAAGGCAGATCTGTGACTAAAGAAAGCATCCAGAAGCGATTTCCAGTAATGAACGCGAGCATCAATTCTATCCTTGATACCAAGAAACCAAATAGATCTTAGAAAAGATTCAATATCTTGCAGCAAAAGCTTTTTTTCCCCACGGGGTTTGTAAAGCTCCAGAAAACGTTTTATACGTTTATAGTAAGTGCCGGGCTCATAGAGCTTTGCCATGAGCTTACGATAGTTAGAGATAAGCCAATCTCTATCGAGTTTCGGTATAAAATTAAGACTACCATCAGAGTGAGTATTGTCACCGGAAGGCTTAAAATCAGGTAGAAGCCGCCCTTCTCTTTCAAGCCTTTTATAGAGTCTTGTCGTCGGTATTACGGAAAGAAGCCCAACCATGGCGGTCACTATGCCGTTTTCTTGAATAAAACGATACTGCTTCTCGAAAATATCAGGTTTGTCATGATCGAAACCAATTATAAATCCTCCCATAACAGCCAGACCATTCGCAAGAATAGTTCGCACAGACTGAGAAAGGCTCTGACGCAAGTTCTGATGTTTACCGCATTCCAAAAGGCTTTCCTCTTCCGGTGTTTCAATCCCTAGAAAAACCTTATTAAAGCCGGCTTCAACCATAAGATCCATAAGCTCCTGATCTGATGCCAGATCAACGGAGGCCTCGGTAAAAAATGCGAAAGGATAGCCCCTGCACCGCTGCCATTCTATAATCTCTGGCAGTAGTTCCTTTACTCGGCGTTTGTTCCCAATGAAATTATCATCCACTATAAAAACAGGTCCACGCCATTCAGCATTATAAAGCGCATCCAATTCAGCCAGGAACTGATGAGGGGTCTTCGTTCTGGGGCGGCGCCCATTCATCACAATGATGTCGCAAAATTCGCAGTCGTATGGACACCCTCGGGAATATTGAACGCTCATGGTGGCATAATTGCGCATATCAACAAGATGCCATGCAGGAACCGGAGTATCACTAATGTCAGGATGCTCCGAAGATCGGTATTCTCGCTTTGCTTTTCCTTCCTGAAGATCTTTTAGAAACTCAGGAAGAATAGCCTCAGCTTCTCCCAGCACAAGGTGATCCACATCAGGGAATTCGTTACCAAAACAAAGAAAAAGAGGCCCACCTCCAACCGTTTTCACCCCCAAAGACCTGCATCTTTTTATTACATCTTCTGTAGATCGACGCTGAGCAACCATAGCGCTAATAAAAACATAATCGGCCCACCTAATTTGTTCATCGGTCAGAGATTCTACGTTCATGTCCACAACTTTCTTTTCCCACAAAGAAGGCAACATAGAAGCAACAGTTAGAAGTCCAAGAGGTGGGAAAGCCGATTTTCTCTTAACGATCTTGAGCGCATGAATAAAGCTCCAGAAAGTTTCCATCACCTTGGGATACACTAACAAAATTTTCATGGCACTTAAAACCTCCAGATCAGTTAAACCAAAAACTTTCATCCTAACCCAAATCTAATAAAACATTTTAGACTTATAATTCTCAGTCTGCAAGATAAAAATTTATCATTCCCGGCTTGCTAAAAATATGTCAGACAAACCAAGCTTTTGACGTTTGTTAAGCGGATAAAACTTGCCCCTTTATGTTCAGATCAACGATCATTTAAGCTGCCAGTCAATAATAATAATTAAGCTCTGGTTCTTTTTAAGCTGTTCGTGACAAAGCTAACCACATCGACTAATCGTTTATTAAAAGCATTCAAAGGCTTAGCCAAAAAATGGGCTACTTCAGCGCTTATCAAACCAACCATTAAACTTCCTACAATATCAAAGGGAAAATGGATGCAACTATATATTCGCCCCCAGGAAGTTAAAATTGCAACGGCTAAACAGAAGGTTCCAAAACTAATCCACCTTTTGGGCAGGAGCACATAAAGAGCTATTGAAAATAGGAGCGTGGCATGGTCACTAGGGAAAGATGCGTCGGGAGCATGGGGGAAAAGAGGGTCACAAAGTCCCATTAAAAAAGGGCGAGGATGATAATAAACTAACCCTATAAACCAGTTTAAGACCAAGCCAATTACTGCAGCCACGATAGACTCAACAAGAACCAACCTTCTCGGCTTTTCAATAAAAAGCCAAACCAAGGCAAACGAAAACAACAAAATATATGGTCCAAACTGTGCGAAAAACACAGCAAGTTTAGACACAATTGGATGCATATCGGCATTAAACCTAACTAATTGTAAAAGTTCAATATTTATACTTTCGAACATTTCTCGCCTTCTTATGTGTAAACTCATCATCCCATCGGTAACAAACAAACTGGGCCTTACCCCAGGAGCATCCTAAGGAAAGGGTCCGGGTGAGTCAAGTTGTATGGAAGGGTGTTCTAAAACTTCCCTTATGGGGCGGCGAAACATAGAAAAGGCAGGGACGAAATTCGGCTTTGAAGACCTTCCCAGACCCAGGTAGCTAAAAACGACCTCAATATATGATTCACCACATAATTGTAGGGGCGACGCATGCGTCGCCCCTACAATTCTATTACGGAGTTTTTAGAACACCCTCAGTTGCATGGAAAAAATTTTCGAATACTCTCAGTCGTTCTGGGAAAAGGCTCGATTTTAAGAGTTCAAATAGGCAATAAGTTTATAAATTAGCTTAGCGGCAAGAAAATCAGGGGCGGTTAATCCGGGTATAGGTCTCAATTCCATAACATCAAAGCCGAGAACAGTTTTTGCCGAAAATACCTTCCTCAGAAAACCTGTCAATTCATACCAGCCAAGTCCCCCAGGCTCTGGCGTGCCTACAGAAGGCATAACGGAAGGATCCAGTGCATCAAGATCGATAGTTACATATATTTTTTCCGGCAGAAGTTCTAAAACTTTATCCCAGGAGTTACGATCTTTCAAAAAATCCTGGCAGAAAAAAATGGGCACTGGATAGTTTCTGGCAAAATCGAATTCTTCCCTGGTAAGGGATCGGATACCAACGGAAACAACAGGAGCATAATCAAGAGCAAGGCGCATTACACAGGCGTTACTGAAATTGCTTCCCTGATACTCAGACCTAAGATCGGCATGAGCATCAATATGCAAGATGCTCCAGCCGGTTCCTTTTTCTTCAGCTAGAGCCTTAATCATTCCAAGACTCATCAGGTGTTCGCCACCCACCATCACAGGAAATTTCCCACTCTGAATGATGGTTCGACCGACTTCCTCAACTTTTAGAACCATCTCTCTGGGGGAAGCAACGGTTACATCAAGCTCGTTCATAGTAAAAATACCGGTGATGTAGGGCTCCGTAAGAGTCTCTTCATCAAAAGGCTCAAGTTCCTTAGATGCCATGATGATGGCTCGAGGCCCCTCTCTTGTTCCAGACTGGTAAGTCGTGGTGCCGTCGTAGGGCACGGGGATAAGAACAACCCGAGCCTTTTCAAAAGCTTCTTCGCTTTTCTCAAGCCCAAGAAAAGAATAAGGGGAACCTACTGACAAGATTCCCCTTTTATTGTTAGATCCAGACATCGCTTCTTTTTACTTTCTTCCTCTCAACATTCTATCCATTCGAACTACCTGAGCCGAGTCGTGAATTGTGTTGGGAAATTCCTGTCCTCGATCGAGCACGTGAATTTCCGCCTTCTGGATGGAAAAATATTCTTTAAGCGTATCAATAGCTTTTTGAGTATCAAAAGGTTTGCACGAAAACATATCCACGCTTAAATACAGTTTCTCTGGAAAAGTATGAATACTTATGTGACTTTCTGCAATAAGCACGAAACCGGATATGCCCCAATCTTCCGGAATAAGCCCCTCATATCGAAACACATAGGGAGGCATAATCTTGGTCATTTCCATTTTTTCCGGATACTTATCGAGGAAGTCGTAAATATACTGTATGTCAACCAGCGTTTCACGCTTGCAACCATATCCATCCAACATGAGATGAACGCCAAAACCAAACTCTGGTTTTTTAACAGTCATTATAGCTTACCTCCCCTCTCCCAAAAAAGCGTTGTTACATAACAGCATCATTTACCTAAACCTTAATTCTCAAATCTCAATGGACTCACCACCCAAAGCACGTGAGCTTCACCATTACCAACATTTTCTACCCAATGCTTCGTCGAACTCTTAAAAGAAAAGCAATCTCCCGTTTTCAGTTTGTAAAACTGCTGATCAAGCCATAAAAGAATTCGTCCCTTCAAAACGAACCCGAATTCTTCGCCTCCGTGAGCCTCTTGCTGGGGCGTTTTAGCTCCCTTCGCCAGCACTACCAATACTGCATCCATAAGCTTGCCGGTGGCTCCGGGGAGCAAATAGTAGATTTTACAATCATCGGTTGACCTGGAACTAAGCACCCGCTTACGTTCCTGCCCAACTACGGTATGGTTTCTCACATCCCGAAAAAAATCCGCCAACTCCACTCCCAAGACATCCAATATGGACTTAAGCGTAGCGATTGATGGCGAGGTAAGGTTTCGCTCAAGCTGGGAGATAAACCCTTTGGTTAAATAAGCCCTGCTCGCCAATTCTTCCTGGGTAAGCCCGCGCTCCATCCTTAGCCTCTTAAGCTTAAGCCCTATGCTAAGCTCGTCCTCCATAGTTTACCTTCATTAAACTATAAGTTTAGCAAAGTGATGCTCATATAAAGATTCCTGTTCTAAATGTCAAGAAAAGAATCATCCTTCAAAATCAACATCTTAGGTCTTTCCAAGTCTTTTTCTTGCGACTTCCTCGCAAGATTCACAGAGAGTTGATTCATGGGAAAACTCCGTTGACGCAGAATAAGCCAGCTTGCCCTCACGCCACACTAAAAAACATGCCTTAATTTCTTCTCCAAGCAGAACTTTAACTATCCGCTCAAAGGAGGTAACATTTCCGGTTGTGTAATAGGTTACGCCGCCGCGGCGAGAAACTTCCTGCATTATTCCTTTTTGTTCCAGAACTCGTTTTACCTGACGAGCCACAGCGGGTGCTGGATCAATAACCCGCACATTAGGTCCAACAATTGATCGAATAAGCGGTATGATGAAAGGATAATGAGTGCAACCGAGAACTACCGTATCTATTCCTTGCTCTAGCATGGGAATAAGAGCTTCTTCGAGTATGGCTCTGGTTTTAGGATCATCGATGAAACCCTGTTCAATCTGAGACACCAGGCCGGGGCAGGTATGTTGAAGAATCTTTACACCATGAGCAAATCTTTCCAGCACAGAAGCATACAACGCCCCTTGAAAAGTGGCTCTGGTAGCAAGAACACTTACAACTCCACTTTTCGTCTGTTCCGTTGCTGGCTTAACAGCCGGTTCCATGCCAACGAAAGGCACGTCGGGAAAAAGCCCCCGAAGATACTGTAGTGCTGCAGCCGAAGCTGTATTACAAGCGATAACAATTGCTTTAACGGATCGCTTCAAAAGAAATTCTGTAATTTCCAGGGAAAATTTCTGAACTTCATCTAACGATCTGGGACCGTAAGGAACGTGAGCTTGATCGGCAAGGTATATAAGATCTTCCTGAGGCATCAGATTTCTGATTTCTCTTAGCACAGAAAGACCACCCACACCGGAATCGAACACTCCAACAGGAAAAGACCTAACATCCTCCAAAACCGCCCCCCTCACTTCACATCTCATCAATATTGTTAACATCAACCGTGCAACAGGCACTTCTTTTCCAACAAACAATTAAAGCCCTTCATGGGAATCCACAAAGCGCGGCAAAGAAATACGACAAAGACAATGCCAGGTCAACCACCGAAAAACGAAGTCGTAAGGACACCGTAGATGCACAGCCATACATTCACAATAAAAAGGGCAAAATAACTCCCTATAACCACCCGGGGTTAAAGAATTTTCTAATGCGTTAAAGCTCTTGTTGAGAACATTCTCTACTTCTGGTTATAATTGTAATGTTAACCAAACATTAAGAAAAATACCGGACCATGTTAGAGTTGGTATTAAACCAGGATAGACATGTGTTCCAAATCCGCAGGCATCTAACAAATGGCTAAAAATCCAGAGAACAGTTCCTCACAGAAACTGCTAGCAGGAAATATAAATTGCGAGACTTGAGAGGATAAAACTTCCTAAGAGGGATCAAAAATGCAGGATGCAATCTCCAGAAACGAAATAGAACAAATCATAAAACAACTGGTTCAGCAGAGCGTTGTGGCTGCGGTAGAGGAATTCGTTAGAAAAAACGATCAGAGAGCCAAAGAACTGTCACTGATAGAAAGGGTCATCAGAGTAGAAGAAGAACTCAAAGCCCTGAGAGAAATCGAAGCAGCAAGATTTGAAGCTATGGAAAGAAGATTCGAGGCTCTCCAGAGAGAAATTGATGCAAGATCTGAAGCTATGGAAAAACGATTCGAAGCAATGGAAAAGCGATTCGAAGCTCTTCAGAGAGAAATGGACAAAAGATTTGAAGCTCTCCAAAGGGAAATGAATGCAAGGTTCGAGGCGTTAGATAAAAGACTTACATTTACTCAATGGTTCATCGGTATAGGGTTTACAATGCTAACCATTGCAATGACTGTTTTAAGAATATACCCGAAATGAAGACTTCTTGTTAGGTCAAGGCATGCAGGAGGATGTTCTAAAAAATGGGTAATATGTTCGTAGCGCCGGCCATTTTACGACATTGGTTGATGCGCATACAAGGGATATTGTAGGGACGACCGGCCGGCTGCCCCTACGATGATGTCTTGAATGACAAAATTCAGCTTGGAAAATCTTCCCAGACTCAGGTGGCTAAAAAACGACCTCAATATATGATTCACCACATAATTGTGGGACGACGCACTGGTTGCCCCTACAATTTATTACGGAGTTTTTTAAAACACCATCCATCATCACTTAGGATGTTCTAATACTTCCCTTATGGGGCAGCTAAACATAGAAAAAGCAGGGACGAAACTCAGCTTGGAAGACCTTCCCAGACCCGGGTAGCTAAAATATTATTCACCATGTGACTGTAGGGGCGCACGGCCGTGCACCCCTACATTTGGTGCGGAGTTTTTAGAACACCATCCGTCATCACTTGACATCTCAAAAGGGCTTCAGTAGAGTCTAATTCGTATTCAACGCCTCAGGTGCCTTTTTAAGGCTTAATAGGGAATCCCGTGAAAGTCGGGAGCGGTCCCGCCGCTGTGATCCTCTGCCTCTAGACGAGGCAAGCCTTTCCGCGCAAATAGCCACTGTCCTGCCAGAGCAGGATGGGAAGGCTGCGGAAAAGGTGAGGAGAGCCAGAAGACCTGCCTGAGAGCGAATAGAGCTGGCATTAAAGCGCGGGAAAACGCTTTTGCCATGCCGTAAAATACAAGGATGAAGGAAACTGGGTGCAATCCTTGGAGCCGCAAGGTTTCAAGGATTTTTTGTTTTTACAGGGCTAACCTGCTAAACCAAACAACTGAATGGAGGACTTACTATGAAAAGATGCACTAAATGGTTTGTCTGGTTAATGGCATCCTGCATTTTAACCATCCCGGCTTACGGAGAAAGTAAGGAAAAAGAAACCCTGGAAACAATTGTGGTAACAGCAAGTAGAATTCCTGAAAAGGTGGGAGAAAGCCCCGCCAGAGTCGATGTAATAACCCGAGAGGAAATCGAAAAATCGGGCGCTCGTGATCTGTCCGAACTTCTTATTGATAAACTCCCCTCTCATTTTCACCGTTATCCCGGAGCCTTAACATCCGTTGACATTCGAGGTTTTAGAACCGACACCATGGGCACAGATATTAAAGGACGAGTTCTCATACTTATCGATGGTCATAGAGCAGGCACAGGAAATATCACGGCCATCCCTCTGGAAAACGTCGAACGAGTAGAAATAGTTCGTGGACCCGCATCCGTGGTCTATGGCTCGGCAGCAATGGGCGGCGTTATTAACATCATCACTCGCCAGGGAAGTGGTTCCCCCCAAGGAGAGTTAGCTGGCGAATACGGAAGCTGGAATCAGTTCAGAACATCGGCAAGAGCTTCTTCCGGGGCTTTTCAAGATAAATTCGGTATATCCATCTCAGGAAGAACATGTCAGCAGCTGGACGATTATAAAACCGGCGCTGGAAATACCGTGGAAAATACTCATTATCACGACGAAGCTTACAGTCTGAGCCTCAGAGCCACCCCGATAGAAAACCATACATTTTCTCTCGTAGCCCAATATTTTCGCGCCTGGGATGTTGGCACCCCTGGAGCAGACTATTCTCCCGATTACAACGACTATAAAAACATTCTTCGACGCTACTTATCCATCGCATACGATGGAACACTACCATCACATAAAATAACCTACCATGTAAGCGCCTACACCGTAATGAATCGTGATTCCTGGATGGACCCCGACATGGATTGGGGATACTTCTCAACGAGCACCCAGGCAGAAACCAGCGGCACAAGAGCCCAAATATCAATACCCACCTTTTCTTTTGGAAGTCTCCTCATCGGAACCGACTGGGATCACATAAACGTTTTGTCCTGGAATAACCCCCCTTCTGCGCCTTCCTCCCCGAAAACCCACTATGATAACTACGCCTTCTTTGGAGAAGAAAAAATCAAATGGGAAAAACTCACTCTAACCGTGGGAATCCGCCACGACATCTTTGATGAATCCATAAAAAGCACTTACAATCTAAACGTAACACCCGGAAGTGAAAGCTTCTCCCACACAAGCTGGAGATCAGGCGCAACCTATGAAGTTATCGACGGATTGTTTGCAAGAGCCGCCATCGGCACAGGTTTTCGTGCACCTTCAGCCGATGAACTGGCTGGGAGATATCAAACGAGCTGGACAAAGCTCGTAGGAAATCCTGATCTAAAACCAGAAAAAAGCACTACATACGAAATAGGAGCAGATCTCAGGCGAGATAAGCTTTCAGCCGGTATCGCTTTCTTCTACTCAGACTATACCGACCGAATCACCAGCGGCTTCAAAACCTGCGTAAATGGCGATTGCTCCTGGACCACATATAAAAACGTTGACGGCGCAACTCTCGCCGCTCTGGAAGCTTACGCCTCTTATAAAATTCCTCTCTCGTCCATTTACATAAAGCCCTTCGTAAACGGCATCTATTACGTCAAACGAAAAATCGAAGACGACAGCTATGCGGCATCTCTGGGTTCAGATGTCGTTCCCTATGTGTCCAGAGAAAACTTAATTCTTGGGATCACTGCCGGATACCTTGATAAAGCAGAAATCACTTTGCAGGCTAACTATCACGGAAAACAAACCGTCCAGGACTGGAACTGGATGTCCCCAACCTACGGAAAAGCCATAGAAAAAGGCGGTTTTACTGTCTATTCTTTGAAATTTTCCTGCTATCCTCTCCCAAACCTCAACCCCTACATCCGTATAGATAACCTCACAGACAAAAACTACTCCTTTGTGGATGGCTATCCCATGCCGGGTATTACTGTTGTGGGCGGCATCAGATACAACTTCTAAGGGGAGTAAAAAATATGAAAATCCGCAAATTAAACCGCCTTTTAATCCTTCTATTGGCTACCATTTGTTTCGACCTGTGCCGCCTTGATGCGGCAACTCATAGCACGCCTCAGCGAGTCGTTTCTCTTCTTCCTTCCGCAACCGAAATTATTCAAATACTGGGAGAATCAGATAAGCTCGTTGGTATATCCATTCATGACCGCTTACCACCAACAGAAGATAGAAAAATCGTGGGAAGCTTCTTTAATCCCATAATTGCAGCAATAAGAAGCGTTCAGCCGGATACCATCATCATATCACCACGACACCAGAATATTGCAAAAGAGTTTGCTTCCAGATCTCACATTGTCACCGTTGAAATAAACTCCATTGACGAACTCTACAAAACTATCCGGCTTTTAGGAAACCTGTTCCACAAAGATTCAGAAGCCGAAAAGCTTATAAGCGAAATAAAGACTGAAATATCTCTCGTTCAGCAAAAGCTTTCTAAAATTCCCAATCGCCGCCCCGTTCGAGTCATGCGCTTTATGGGACGGCAAGATTCAGAAACCGTCATGGCACCAGGGGATGATTCCTTCCAGAATGATCTCATACGTCTCTCCGGGGGAACTCCTCCGTCCTTCGGCAAGAATGGTGCTGTAATTCCCGTTTCTCTTGCGGAATGGCAAAGATTCGACCCAGAAGTGATCTACGGATGTGGAGAAGACAGACAGGTAGCCGAAAAATTCTTCTCTCTACTGGGATGGAAGGACGTGAGTGCTGTAAAAAACGGGCGAATTTTTTACTTTCCCTGCGATCTTACCTGTCGCATCTCTCCTCATTCAGGAAAATTTATCCAGTGGCTGGCTTCGGTAATCTTTGAAGACGCCTTTTCCAATCCTGCCCTTCTGGCAACTCAAGAAGGAATAGAAGCGAGAAAACCCATTCCCGTGCATCTACCCTTTGTAAAATCCGCTGAAGTGGTAACCAGCAGAATTCTCGATTTTCAGAACAAAACACTTCTTATCCATTTAACCGAACCCATGGACGTACTTTCTACTCTGGAAGGACCCAGAACGGCACAATTTGTTGTCGGCAATCATTCTTCCCCGCCACCGTTATGGGGAGTAAGCCATCGATTGGGCTTAGATGGATGGCGTAGCCACATTGAAAAAGTGCTCGGTATTTCCCAGAAGGAAGCTTCTCTTCTTTTTACGGGAGCAAACATGGACAACATGTCGCTCCAGGTAAGGACTCACGGCGATCTTGTAGTCTATGCACTTGTTACCGCTGGAGCAGAATCGAACGCCCTCAGAGCATCAAGAGACACAGGATCGTGGGAAGAACCCGGCACCATAAACATTATCCTCATGACAAACAGAAAGCTTTCGCCCCGCGCTATGGCAAGAGCCGTGATTACCGCAACGGAAGCAAAAACCGCCGCTCTCCAGGATCTGGACATCAGAAGCTCATACACCGGCTTAAAATGGCAGGCTACCGGCACTGGAACTGACGAAATCATCGTGGTAAGCGGCAAAGGAAAGCCGGCTGATAACTCAGGGGGTCATGCTCGCCTTGGGGAACTCATAGCCAGAGCCGTCTATGACGGCGTAAAGGATGCACTCGCCCGTCAAAACAGCTTCCACAAAGATCGGTCTATATTTAGACGCTTTCAGGAGCGACGTCTTGAACTGTATTCTCTCATTCCCAATAAATTACGTTCTACCCTTCTTCCCAAAGTTGAAGAAGTGCTCCTTGATCCTCGATATGCCACCTTTATGGAGATCGCTTTTTTGCTTAGCGATGCCGAGCAACAGGGGTTGATAGAAGACCTTAGCCCTTTCCGTAGCCTGGCTTTTTCAATATCCAGAGAAATCGCTCAGAAATACGGCAGGAAAAAAGAAGTAAAAAAGTGGGACAATCTGGTCACCAGCGAGGATGTGCCTGAACCGATAGCCACAGCATTAAATGCCATCATGAACGGATTGAAATGACATCCAGCCGGTTTATTATCCTTTAGTGTGATTCACCTGATAAATTCAGGGCGACGCATGCGTCGCCCCTACACAGGATATTAACGCATGGAATTAAACTGCTTTAACTGCTGTTTTCACAGGCTTGGTGATCACCCCGGATCTCAAACATCTGGAGCAAACCCTCACTCGCACAACCTTCCCTTCCGGGGTCATGTGACGCATAGATTGAAGGTTGGGAAGCCATCTGCGTCTAGTTTTATTATTTGCGTGGCTTACATTATTCCCCGTAATGGGACCTTTTCCACAAAAATCGCATCGCCTGCTCATATCGATCCGTCTCCCCTTCTCTTTGACAAGACTAATCAGCATCAACAAATCGGCGTGAGCTTTTATCACAATCCCTGCTTTAACGCAAACAAAAATCTCATAGACACTACAAAAGCGGGGATTCATCGTTCAACTTAATCTTTATTTTTCTATCAAAATTCTTTATTTAACAAATTCATCTGGACTATATCTATACAATAGAGTGGGGTGTATTGGGCTAGGGTTAGAGACTGATAAACAATTTTCAAAAAAGGAGGGTTTATGAAGCTTAGCTCTAAGATCATGGGAGGATTCGGAATTGTTACTATCATTACTATTTTCGTAGGAGTTGTCGGGTGGATTGGGTTGCAAAGGCTTATCGGAAACATGAATGTCTTAGACGATCAAGTTGTTCCTTCTATATCTGCCATAGACGAAATAGAGTCAGATCTGAAATCTATCCGGATTGCCGCAAGAACCCTTATGAACCCATTGCTTTCCAAAGAAGATAGAGCAAGGCAGTTTGCAAATGCGGAAGAAGCTAAAAAAGAGCTTTCTAAGGCTTTGAAAGACCTTGAAGCCGTGCCGAATAAGACACCCAGCAGAATAGAACTAGAAAAGCAGTTTATTGCTAAACTCAATGATTATCTTCCTGCAACGGATCAATTCTTTAAGATGGCAAAAGATATTGAAGCAACTGGAATTACGAACCCAATGGAACTTGTTGAAAAAATTGAGCGTTTTCGATTTCTTCATTACCAGACCATGCTTAAGGTAGCAGATCTTCTTGCTCTGAAAGAAGAATTCGAAGGAGGAGAAGATGCTTCTCAGTGTGAATTCGGCAAATGGCTGGCTTCTTTCAAAACAGACAACGAAAACCTTTCAAAGCTCCTGAATCAAATAGCCCCCATTCACGAGGAATTCCATAAATCAGTTAAAAAGATTAAAGAAACAGTGAAAAATGGAGATTTGGCGGCTGCTAACATGATTTACAAAATGCAGCTTAAGCCAACAGCGAAAGCCACTTTTGAATACTTTGAAAAACTGGCAGAAATAGCAAATCAAAGCAAAAATCTTTATATGAATATGATAAAATACGGTATGGAAGATCTGGTAGTAAAACAAAAAGAAGCTGTTGATGTTCTTTCAAAGATTGTGAAAACTATCGATGAAGAACAAGCCAATGCTGTTACCAAGTTAAAATCTGCTGTCAGGTCATCCAGAATACTTCTTATAGCCGGGGTATTAATCGGCGCTATTCTAGCCATGTTAATAGGGAGTTATATTGTCATATCAACCACTAGAGTGCTCAGGCGAATTGCGGAAGGTCTTTCTGATGGAGC